>JAYVXP010000108.1:0-6142 GCA_043785125.1 Bacteroidia bacterium | reverse complement strand
AATCTTTTTTATGATGCCCTGATGAAAGGTTATGACGAATATGTTCAATATCGACATCCCTAAGTTACTGAAGCAATTTCAGTACAATCCGGAAGAGCCGTTGATATTCAACAGCGGCTTTTTCCTGTTTTTGTTTCTTGGGTTTCTGGGGATCTACCTGATGCTGAGCAAGACGCACCGGGCCAAATTCACTTTTGTCACCCTGTTTTCGTACTACTTCTACTATAAATCGAGTGGCATGTATTTTCTGGTGCTCATCGGATCGACGTTGGTCGATTATGCGCTCGCCAATTATATTTACCGCACACCCACCTACTGGAAACGACTTTCCCTGATGACTTTCAGCCTGGTGGTCAACCTGGGTTTGCTCGGCTATTTCAAATACACCAACTTTATTCACGAGATCCTCAGTTCCTTGTCCGGTCTGGCGTATCGGCCCCTTGATATTTTTCTTCCCGTCGGGGTTTCCTTTTTTACTTTTCAGTCGTTGAGTTATACGATCGACATTTATCGTGGCTCCCTTAAACCCGTCGACAACATTCTGGACTATGCGTTTTTTGTTTCTTTTTTTCCCCAACTGGTAGCCGGTCCGATTGTGCGTGCAGCTGACCTGCTTCCGCAAATCACCCAACCCACTTTCGTTTCCAAAGAAATGTTCGGGCGCGGAGTCTATCTCATCTGCACAGGCCTTTTCAAGAAAGCCATCATTTCGAATTACATCAGTCTCAATTTCGTCGATCGCATTTTTGAGGCTCCCACTTTATACACTGGACTGGAAAATCTTTTTGGAGTGTACGGCTATGCGCTCCAGATTTATTGCGACTTCTCAGGCTATTCCGATATGGCCATAGGCATCGCGCTGTTACTCGGATTTAAATTCTGCATTAATTTCGATTCACCCTACCAATCTAAAAATATCTCAGAGTTCTGGAGACGATGGCACATGTCGCTATCGACATGGCTGCGGGATTATTTGTACATCTCATTGGGTGGAAACCGAAGGGGAAAAGTAAGAACCTATTTCAATCTTTTTCTTACCATGTTGCTGGGCGGCCTTTGGCATGGAGCCGCTTTTAAATTTATCCTGTGGGGCGGTTTGCATGGAATTGGGCTTGCTTTGCACAAATTATTTACCTCACTCCAACTTCCATTGAAAGAAAACTGGATAAGCAAGGGTTTGGGAATCCTGATCACCTTTCATTTCGTATGCTTTTGCTGGATTTTCTTCCGGGCAAGCTCGATGGAAAGCGCTTGGCAGGTAATCAGTCAGATCACCACCCATTTCTCACCTCAGGTAATGGGTGATTTTATAATTGGATATAAAACGGTCTTGTTACTCATGACGCTCGGTTACCTGCTTCATTTTATCCCGCACACAATCGAGACGAAAGCTGAAAATATAGTCATCCGGACTCCGACGATCGGCAAAATTGCACTGATGGTCAGCATTATTGTTCTGGTGATTCAAACCAAGTCCGCGGGGATACAGCCGTTTATTTATTTCCAATTTTGATTTGGCGCAGTGTCCTGCCGAACACTTCAAAATTCAACGATGGGATTAAGGATTAGCCTCTTTCACACTTTGCGTTGGGAGCCCTTCTGCTTTCCATGCTTTTATCCCTCCATCCAGCAAATACACATTCTGAATATCCAGGGCCCGCATTTTGTCTGCGGCTTTTGCGCTCCGAACACCACTGGCGCAATAGACAAAGTAGGACTTGGTCTTATCGAGTCCCGCAATCAGCACATCAAATTGTGGCATATTGAAATCAAAATTCACTTCACCTTTAAGGTGCTCCTTTTTGACTTCTTCCAGTGTGCGCACATCAAGCAGCACAGCTCCCGGCACCACCGTCATTTTTTCCTGAAAGTCTTTGGGCTTTAAAAGAAAACTTTCTGATGAGGTGTTTTTCTGACACGAGACCGCCAGAACAAAAAGAATGATTATTAGTTTTTTCATGGTTATGTATTAAGATCAACAACAAATTTACTTATTTAAACACTTGTACCCACCCTTTGCAGGTGGTCTCTCCTACTATGATGGCTTCATAAAAATATACACCGGCCTGCACGTTTTCCCCGCTCCAATTACCCTGGTAATCATCACTTTTCAAAACAACCCCACCCCAGCGGTTATAAATCGAGAGCGATACCCGCAATGAAGATTCTGAAATAGATTTGCCGCCATACCATATTACAAACGCGTCGTTGATTTCCGGTGAACTCCCTGGGGTTATCACATTCGGGACTTTTAACTCATACATCGGAATATCTACTTTCTGATCATACACGCAAAAATCCTTAACACTAACAACCCGGACTGCATAGGTTGAATCCCTTTGAAACTGGTGCGAGGTCTCAACCAGATCGGAAGTAGTACCGTCACCAAAATCAAAAAAAGTCATTTCCTTTGGATCCGTTAAGTTTCTTACTTTCAAGGATGGGCGCGAGAAACAATCATACACTTTTGCCGTGGTGAACTTAATGTCAACCCCTGGAACAACACCCACCTTGACGGTGTCTTTAATAACGCACCCTTCATTATCTGTAACGGTAACAAAATACCGCATCGTATCCGCTGGCGCCACAAGCGGTTGAGCCTGAGCCGAAGCAAACTTACCATCTTGACTTTTCCAATCATATTGCGCTCCACCGGAGGCCAACAGTTGCGCTTCCCCTCCAAAACAAATCACCTGATCGCCCCCCACTGCCCCCGTCGGCATCCATACCTGTACGGTGGCGTAGGTTGAATCTTTCCCAATGCAGGTACCCGCGTCAATGGCTTTGAGCTTGACTTTATAGGTTCCGGGATGCCGGTATTGATGAACGATTAAGGATGTATCCGGCTTGGTCAATGTGGTACCATCATCAAGATTCCACTCAAACAATTGCCCTCCGGTGCTCAGGTTCTGGAAAACAATTTTATCGGGCATGCACACTTTGTGAAATCCAGGAGCGTCCAAATGAATGGAGTTGGTTTGGATAAGGGCGTGAAGCGAAGATAGGTCAAATTTGAAAGCTGCGTTATTGCAATTTCCACTTCGGTTTACACGGCTGTAAGCCTTGGGTGTTGTTGGAAAATCGGAGGAGGAAGATTTGGTGGCATTGTTATATTGGCATCCCGAACATACTGCGTGGTAAACAATTCCCTTCTTATCAAATCTGCTGGTCCCTCCGTCAACGTGCGTTCTGGAATCAGCGCCGCCCATGTACGTGCCGTACAATAATTGTTTGGCATCGTCTGTGAGTACCATAAAATAAAAATCAGAACCACTGGTTGTTTTTTGAAATGCATTGTCGGTGATGGGCAGGCCATAGGTATCACTGTTCCAGAAACCTAAAGTCGAATTAATTTGTCCGCCCCATCCGGTCATATACAGATTGTTACAATCATTGACCAGAAAAGCTGTAGGAGAAATATCAGGAAATCCTCTTCCTGAGCCAAAGACCGTTGAAAATAAAAGGGTCTTAAGTTGGTTATCAAATTTCTGAACAAACTGACCACTATTGGGGTTGTTATAAACTCCGGCGGTAACCGGAAAACTTCCCACGGTCTGACCGTACACATACACTTCTTCCTGTTGATTCAAATCCAAAAAATAAACCTGGTTAAAGCTTGCTGTGCCCGTAAAGGTTGAAGCCAGAATTGCAGAGCCATCCCCCGCAATATGGGCAATCCATCCATCGGCATCCCCGGCATGGTTCGGTTGATAACTTCCAGCCGTACTTGGAAAATCGGTACTTCCGGTCCCCCCTGCCACAAAAAGATTCCCCGACAGATCCAATTTGATGGTGTGCGAAGCATCGGATCCATTTCCGCCCAGCAAGGCACCCCACACCATTTGCGTCAACGATGAATTCAATTTCATCACGACGGCATCCGTACTGCCACCACGAAAAACGGTATTAAAACTATTGACCGCCGGAAAGTTGGTGGATGACGTCACCGAACTGATAAAAATATCACCCTGAATATTTGTAATAATGTCGCCACGCAGCTCATCGCCATAATTCTTATCCAATAAACCATAAATGGGATTGAGTCCATCATTGGAAGACCCCCCGATGAGGGTACTGGCCAGCAGTTGACTTCCATCTTTACTGATTTTTGTTACAAAAATGTCTGAACCATTATAATAGGGAATCACATTAATCTCATAGCTCCCCCCATGGTAAGTGCGATCGAATGCTCCTGCCGTCGTTGGGAAATCGGCAGAGCCCGTGGTGCCCAGGATGAGCAATTCCTGCTGTGAATTCATGACGAGACTGTGTGGAGATTCATCATCGCTTCCTCCGAGATAAGATGCATACAAAAGATCTTGACCAGAAGAATCATATTTTAGAATGGCCACATCATAAAATCCGCCATAGGAAACCTGAAACGCCCCTTGCGTCGCAGGGAAATACCCTCCGGCGTTGAGCAACGAAGTTACCCCAGACGAATACAAACGTCCATTTTCTCCAGGGGTGGCCGTACTCCCCCAGTTGTCAGCAGTGGAGCCAGAGTACGTTGAAAAAATCAAAAGTGGGTCAATGGTGAGTTCATAACATGGATCATAACCTTCCGGAAAATCGTACGCTATGGCATTGCCTTGCAAAACATAATTACACTGGACCCATTTCTTTTTTCCGCCAATGATCTGATAAGCAATGGGATGCTGTTCTATTAACGAGACCAATGATCCATTCACTTCTACGCTACCCGAGTTAAGCCTGAGTGGATCTGTGCCTTCATATGCTACAAGAATAGCCCGGGGATCGGAACCCGGCGAAACAATAAAATCATATTTAATATTCCTTCCCTCAGAATGTATTTTAAGGTCTATACCTTGATATAAGGACTTGTATAGAATTCCTTCATAGCCGTGGGCATTTGAACCCCATTTTTCCGAATCATTTCCAATAAAATAATTAAATGCAGTGGGTATTATTCCAAAAGGGCTGGCATGGGCATGGGTATTAGCTCCAACAAAAGTTAGTGTTATCGCTTGACCATCAATGCATTCGTCATCATTACCCGGCGCATTCGTTTCTCTGAATTCTTTGTGCCCAGTTTCGTGCCATGTCTGAATCTTACGTTCATCCAGAAAAGCAAATTTCCACACCCCAGGCTGAATAAATAAATCCCCACCTGGCACACGTGCCATAAAATCGATTCCTTTTTGCCATTGGTTTTTATTCTCAATAAATCGAAGTGCCGGCTGTGGTCCTGTTGCCCTGGCTATCCCTGAAGGAACCAAGAAAAGAAGAAATAATTTCAGCAATCGAACTTTCCCCCTGACCATCATGGACACAAGTTAGCTCTCTTTTCGCAACACTTGCAACGGGGGTGTGGTGATGACTTCACGTGAATTCCACCAGCCAATTAAAGCCGTAAGAAAAACAACTCCGACACCGATTAGAATCAATTCAGCACCATTGAAAGCAAATTCGATTTTAAAAAAGAATTTTGTAAGCAACCATCCGGCAGACAAAGAAAGAAGTAGTCCGGTCAACGCAGAAAACAGTCCGAGGTAAGCATATTCTATCAACGTGATCTTTACTATCTGATTCGTTCTGGCCCCCATTGTCCGCAACAATACATATTCTTTGATTCGGACAAACTTGCTATTCATTACCGCGCCTGCAAGGACAATCAGGCCCGTCACGATGCTGAAGAGAGCAAGAAACCGGATGACCAACCCAATTTTAGCAAATAATTCATTGATAGTTTTCAACACCAACCGAAGATCGATCAGCGAAACGTTTGGGAATTGCGTTACCAGTTCTTGCTGAAAGCGACCCGCCCGTTGCTGATCATCCACTTTTGTTGTCGCAACCCAAATTTGCGGAGCCTGCTCCAATACTCCTTTCGGGAATACAAAAATAAAATTGGGTGGATCCTTTGGCCAGTCCACCTTGCGAATACCGCTGATGTGCGTTTTGATCATAACACCCTGTACATTAAACACCAATGAATCTCCCACATCAATCTTTAGCGTTTCTTGCATGCCTTCGGAAATGGTTATGCCTACGGAATCCTTCGTATGCGGTTTGAAACTGTGTAATACGCCCTTCACCAATTCCTCAGCGCCGTGCAGGCTATCGCGATAAGTGACCCTGTACTCTCTGGTTATGGCCCAATCCGGAATTTTATCTGTGG
>JAYVXP010000107.1:0-18518 GCA_043785125.1 Bacteroidia bacterium | reverse complement strand
TTTGCGCCAGCATCTCTACATTTGCTTTGGTAAACTCATACTTTTTGGCGACGTCTGTATGGGAGGGGCCAATGATCTTATTTACTTTATGATGACAGGTCTTGCAGTCATTGGCTTTTACAAGTGCCTCTCCCATGGCAATGGCATCCATTGTTGCCGGAGCCTCGGTTACACTCTCATTGGCAACATACTCTTCTGCGTTTTTTACTTCCTTTTTTGAGCCGCATGCAACCATTGCGATGCCCATCATTGTAACACCCAAATAATAGATCGTCTTCTTCATCTTGTTGAATTGTTTAGATACCAAGTATTTTCTTATTGAGCTTAGGGTCTTTCCCTGTCGCGGCAAAATCGTCAAACGCCTTTTCGGTAACACGAATAATATGATCTTTAATAAATGGCGCACCTTCAGCCGCACCCTGTTCCGGATGCTTTATGCAGCACTCCCATTCCAGCACAGCCCATCCGGCATAATTGTATTGCGCCAGCTTGGAAAAAATGGATTTGAAGTCA
Source organism: Bacteroidia bacterium (assembly GCA_043785125.1). Classification (GTDB taxonomy): domain Bacteria; phylum Bacteroidota; class Bacteroidia; order Cytophagales; family Cyclobacteriaceae; genus ELB16-189. The sequence goes on along the minus strand of JAYVXP010000107.1, from coordinate 18,005 downwards.
ACCTGACCGTCGCCAAGTGATCTGAATCTTCCCGGTCGATTGACCCAATCCTGATAACCTCCGTACACGCCACTCTTCCCTGATGGATTGAACTCCGCATCCTTTACATGAAACATCTTGATGAACGAATGATAAAAATCGATATACTGGAGATAATCCAATTGTTGCAAAACAAAATGACTGGGATCATAGAGGATATTAGCCCTACTGTGTTTTCCTGTCGCTTCCCAAAAGCGTTCAAAAGTTACACCATCGTGGAGGTCTTCGCCGGGATGAATTTCATAGCAAAGGTCCACACCGGATTTGTCAAATGCATTCAGGATCGGTAGCCAGCGTTTTGCCAGTTCTTTAAAGCCATCTTCCACCAGGCCGGCGGGGCGCTGGGGCCATGGATAGAAGGTTTGCCAGAGTAATGCGCCTGAAAACGTAGCGTGTGCATTTAGTTTAAGGTTCTTGCTTGCCTTGGCTGCGAGTTTTAGCTGATCTACTGCCCACGCAGTTCTTTCTTTTGGCTTCCCATGTAGTGCCTTGGGTGCAAAACCATCAAACATAACATCATAGGCAGGATGAACTGCGACAAGCTGCCCTTGCAAGTGTGTTGAGAGCTCGGTGATCTGTAGTCCGCAAGACTCCACCGTCTCACGAATTTCATCAGCATAGTCTTTACTTTCCGCTGTCTTCTTCAGATCAATGCATCGGCCATCCCACGACGGAATTTGAATACCCACATAACCCATGGATGCCACCCACTTGCAAATTGATTTCAGGTTATTAAAAGGAGGTTCATCACCCATAAATTGGGCTAAGAAAATTCCAGGTCCCTTCAGTGTGCGCATAATTTTATTGATTAAACTTCAAAAGCAGTCCATTTTTCCTTGCTCTGACCACTTTTTACTACCGTGTCGATAAATGCCATTCCGCGGATGCCATCATCAACGGAAGGAAAATCCAATGCTCCTTCGGGCGGTTTCGTTCCATCAATCCTTGCCGACAAGGTTAAAGCAAAATTCCGATAGAGGTTGGCAAACGCTTCAAGGTATCCCTCCGGATGACCGGCAGGCGTTCGGCAATTGTGGATAGCCCCAGGCGCCAAATATCCATTTGTTCCGGCACGCAAAATCTGAATGGGTTTATCCAGCCACCGTGTAAGAAGCGTGTTGGGTTCTTGTTGTGACCATTCCAGACCTCCATTTTCACCATAGACGCGGATTTTCAACGCATTCTCTTCACCGGCTGCCACCTGTGATGCCATCAATACACCAGCGGCTCCATTATCAAATTTCAGCAATACATTTCCGTCATCATCCAACATCCTCCCCTTTACCATAATATTCAGGTCGGCACACATGTGTGTTATTTTCAGACCTGAAATATATTCAGCAAGATGGGCTGCATGCGTACCGATATCACCCATCGCTCCGGCTTTTCCCGAACGTTTTGGATCGGTTCTCCAGGCAGCCTGTGCGTTGCCTTCCTTTTCACTTAATTTGCTAAGCCAACCTTGAGGATATTCTACAAATATTTTACGAATTGCTCCAAAGACTCCCTCTTTCACCATGGCGCGTGCCTGCTTTACCATTGGGTAACCGGAATAAGTGTGCGTCAGCAACAACAACAAACCTGTTTCTTCCACTTTCTTCTTTAACTGCTTTGCTTCATCCAAGGTGAATGTAATCGGTTTCTCAATCACAACATGAAACCCCTTATCAAGTGCCATCATCGCCGGGGCAAAATGGGCAAAGTTCGGAGTAACAATGGTTGCGAAATCAATTTTCTGGCTTAGTGGCAGTTTGCTTTCCTTCTCGAGCATTTCTTCATAAGTAAGATAGGTACGATCCTCGCCCAGAAAAATTGCCTTCCCACTTTCTACAGCAATTTCCGGGTTTATGCTCAAGGCTCCACTTACCACTTCAATCAGCCCATCCATGTTTGCGGCAAGCCGGTGAATTGAGCCAATGAAAGCATCCTTGCCTCCACCTACCATACCCATTCGCAATTTTCTTTTCATATTTATCGCAAGGAATTTAGACCTAATTTATTTAAAAAGAAGCGGTTTCAAACGAATGAACCAACAATTTTTAAACATAATAAAACCACTTAAACAAGAAAGCAGCCTCGCATAGAGACTGCTTCTCAATATCAACGTTAAAATCCAGACCTAAACAAAATTATTGATCAAGTTTTCAAAATACTCCTGCTGACCGCTCAACTGTTGTGGCTCCCCGTTCTTAATAGCCATTGAGCGGAGTGCCTCCAACCTCAGTTTCCCTTTCTCGAATTGATTCCCTTTACCCGAATCAAAAGAAGCATAGCGGGCTTTCCGTAATTCACGGTATTCTGATTTTTCGAGGATTTCACTGGCGATCAGCAGGGCCCTTGCAAAAGTATCCATCCCACCAATATGGGCGTAAAAAATATCGGTCAGGTCGGTTGAGTTCCGGCGCGTCTTCGCATCAAAATTAACACCCCCATTCCTGATACCGCCCGATTCCAGTACCACGAGCATCGCTTCAGTGAGTTCATAAATATTATTAGGAAACTGATCAGTGTCCCAGCCATTTTGATAATCACCCCGATTGGCATCCATGCTGCCCAGTAAACCTGCGTTGGCTGCTACTTGCAACTCATGTTGAAAAGTATGGTGTGCCAGGGTCGCGTGGTTTACTTCAATGTTTAATTTGAAGTCGTCCATCAGATCAAATTCGCGCAAGAAGGCAATCACGGTAGCCGAGTCAAAATCATACTGATGCTTGGTAGGTTCCATCGGCTTGGGCTCGATCAGAAAAGTACCTTTGAATCCATTGCGGCGACCATAATCCCTGGCCATGATCAGAAACCGTCCAAGGTGCTCTACTTCCCGTTTCATGTTGGTATTGAGCAGGGAAATGTAGCCTTCTCGTCCGCCCCAGAAAACATAATTTGAGCCGCCCAATTCAATGGTGGCGTCGATGGCGTTTTTCACCTGCGTGGCCGCATAACACACCACGTTAAAATCAGGGTTGGTTGCTGCCCCATTCATATAACGGGGATGAGAAAACAAATTGGCGGTGCCCCACAATAACTTCACGCCTGAATCCTTTTGTTTTTCTTTAGCGTAGGCGGTTATTTTTTTAATTCTCGCTTCCGACTCCTTTAAGCTAGGTGCTTCCTCTACTATATCATAATCATGAAAGCAATAAAACGGTGCCCCTATTTTGGTAATGAACTCAAATGCCGCATCCATTTTATCCATTCCGCGCTGAACGGGATCATTGCTTTGCAGCCACGGAAAATTTTTGGTGGGTGCGCCAAATGGATCCCCTCCCGTTCCGCAGAAGGAATGCCAATAGGCGATCGCAAAACGCAAATGTTCCTGCATGGTTTTCTTACCCACTTTGCGTTTGGCATCGTAATATTTAAAAGCAAGCGGGTTGTCTGATTCCTTGCCCTCAAATCGAATCTTGCCTATCCCTTTAAAGTATTGCTTCGTGCCGCGTACTACATTCATATTGATCCAAATTTTAGTGTATTCATCAAGGTCTTCTTCCAAAGATGATAAGCCTCTCCGTAAGAATCAACTTTAACCGGATCAACTTCTTTTTCTCCGATCCGAGTTAATCCGGCAAAAGCTTCCTTGTAGGAAGTATAAATTCCCGCGCCAACACCCGCGCCCAGGGCTGCGCCTTTCGCGCCGTCGGTATCATAGAGTTCAAGCCGCGCTCCGATTGTATTCACAAACGCTTCTCTGAAAACAGGGCTTAAAAACATATTGGCCTTTCCGGCTTTGATAACTTCAGTTTTCAGACCCATTTCCTGTAAAATTTCAAAACCATATTTTAATGCAAACACAATCCCTTCCTGAGCAGCCCGAAATAAATGAGATGAATTGTGCCGGTTAAAATTTAACCCATGAATTGATGATTGAATTTCCTTGTTGCCCAACATTCTTTCGGCACCGTTTCCGAAAGGCAAAACCATTACACCCTCCGAACCGATGGGAACTTGTGCGACCATGGAATTCATCTGTTCATAATCAAAACTGGCTCCCTCCCCTTTGATCATCTTTCGAAGCCAGCTGTTTTGAATCCCGGTTCCATTCACGCAAAGTAAAACCCCATTTCTTATTTGCTCCCTGGAATTATTGACATGGATAAACGTATTGACGCGCGGCTGAAGATCGAAAACGTTTCTGTCGCTTACACTATAGATTACCCCCGAAGTTCCTGCCGTGGCTGCCGTTTCGCCGGGATTCAAAACATTCAAAGAAAAGGCATTATTGGGTTGATCCCCAGCGCGATAGGATATTTTTGTCCTGGTTTTAAGACCCAATTCTTGTGCCGCATCCGACCGCAATTCGCCCTGAATTGAAAATACCGGAACGGTATCCGCAAGTAAGGCAGGGTTGATTCCAAAATGGTCCAGCAGTTTTCGTGAGATTCCTTTTTCCTGATAATCCCAAAAAACGCCCTCGGAAAGCCCGGTGTCGGTCGTACGGATTTCACCACTGAGTTTCATTGCGATATAATCACCCGGCAACATCACTTTGTAAATCCGATGATACAGTCCGGGTTCATGATCTTTGACCCACTTGAGTTTAGAAGCTGTAAAATTCCCGGGAGAATTGAGCAAATGGTGTAAGCAAAATTCGACGCCCAGTTGTTGAAACGCTTTTTCACCAATCTCCACCGCCCGGCTGTCGCACCAGATGATGGAAGGCCTCAATGGTTTCTGATCTTTGTCCACAACCACCAGACCATGCATTTGGTAGGCAATTCCGATCGCCAGGACTTCATCGGGTTTAATACCGGATTGTTGAAGACATCTTCTTACACTCCTGACCGTATGCTCCCACCACAGCTCAGGGTTTTGCTCTGCCCATCCTGATTGAATGGCGATCATACTCATTTCTTCATCGGGTGATTGGGCCGATGCGATGGATTGGCCCGTCGTTACTCCTACGAGCGAGGCCTTTACCGACGAACTCCCGATATCGATACCCAGAAGATAACCAGATCTGATCATGAATTGAATTGAATTGCAATACTAAAATTAAACCGGGTTTCATCAAAGGGTTCTGCCCGTCTCTTTGGACTTGCAGAAACAAATATTTCCTCTCATCTTCCGTGACCAAAACCTTAAATCACATGAATCAAACCATCAACTCATCCAGACTCTTTTTGGCCAGTTGCATTGCGCTTGCGGTTACCGCGATGACTTTCGCTATTCGGGCTCGATTGGAACTTGTTTTTCAAACCGATTTTCAGCTTACCAGCGAGGACCTCGGCTTTGCTTTTGCACCGGCCTTTTATGGTTTTACAATTGCCATGATTATCGGTGGGCCACTGGTGGATATTCTGGGAATGAAACGCATTATTTGGTTTGCTTTTGTGAGCCATGCTTTGGGAATTGTATTGACCATAACGGCTACGAGTTTCTGGACTTTGTTTATTGGTGTGTTGGCAACCGGGTTGGGAAACGGAATGGTAGAGGCAGCTTGCAATCCACTTGTTACATCACTCTTTCCGAATGAAAAAGTAAAAATGTTAAACCGCTTTCATGTTTGGTTTCCTGGCGGCATCATGATCGGCAGCATCATCGCCTATTTTATGATAGATGTGGCGCATCTCAACTGGCAAATTCTTGTCGGCGTATTAGCTATCCCGCTGGTTGCTTATGGCTTCCTTTTCTTTGGCCAGGAACTTCCTAAGACGGAACGCGTAACCATGGGCGTCTCAACCGGGAATATGTGGAAAGCAGTGGGTACTCCGTTGTTTCTTTTTATGGCTTTCTGTATGCTCTTAACGGCCTCTACCGAACTCGGAACCAATCAAAGAATTGACTCTCTTCTCCAAACCACCGGTGTTCCTGCCATATTGGTGCTGGCATTTATCAATGGCATTATGGCAGTAGGACGAAGCTTTGCAGGATCTGTTGTGCACAAACTCAGCTCCTCGGGAATGCTGTTGTTCTCGGCTGTTTTTTCCTTCCTGGGTCTTATTGCAATGAGTTATTCCACGGGTGCCATGACTTTTGTTGCGGCGGGTGTATTCGCTGTTGGCATTTGCTACTTCTGGCCCACTATGCTCGGATTTGTTTCTGAAAAGATTCCGTCCAGCGGCGCACTCGGACTCTCTGTTATGGGCGGTCTTGGGATGTTTTCTGTGTCGATCGTTTTGCCGGTGATGGGTAGATTTATGGATACCTCAGGAAGCGGCACTGAGACATTGCGGTACATTGCCTTTTTGCCCCTTATATTGATCATTGCATTTATGTTTTTGTACAGCAAGTATAGAAAATAGCGTCTTGAAGCGATCAATAGCCCTTTTTCTTGTTGTCGTTTTCGCCTATATCGCGGGGGTACATTCGTTGCTATTGTCCGTCCTGATACAAAAAACAAAATTTGAAGTCTTTGATCAACTCGAAAAGAATGCGCTCCCAGGCAAAACAGTAATACTCTCCTTTCTATTACATAACGGTAAGATTGCAGATCCTGAATTTTCTCTTGAAGAAGATCAGGAGTTCTCCTACCGGGGGAAAATGTATGATGTCGTGAAGCAAGCGGTAATTTCAAACAAGATCATTTATTACTGTGTACAAGACGAACAAGAAACCAATTTCAAGGCGCTCCTCACCGGCTTTCATGTGCCTGAAAAAAAAGATCTCCCGTTTGGTAATCTTATCCATTTGTTAAAATCGTTGACACTGGATTTATTGGTGAGTTCATTTTACGTGCCATCGCCGGTAGTAAACCCCGCAAATCATTTTACGCTGCAGTCAATTTTATATACAGAATTTCACTTGTCCCTGGTATCCCCTCCGCCCAAATTGTAATTCAAACCGTCTATTTCTTGTTTGAAATCGAAACAAATGGCTAGCCAAAGGCAGTCGTCCATGTTTCCATTGACGCCCTACTGCTTTTCTTAAACGAATGCGGTTGAGACATTCTTTTCATCGGTAAGAACTGCTGGCTTGACTCACCATATATTAATCTCAATTATGTCAAAAGGCGTAATTTTCGTTGGGATCCTCCAGATGGCGAGTATAATGGTCTGTGCCCAACAGGATACAACTACAATACTCAAAGAAATAACCATCACGGGTCTGCGTGATACCGAAGCGCGATACAGCACTTTGAATATCACCTCCGTGCAGGCAAAGCAGCTCGAACAGCGTGGTGCCTTCAATCTCAGCGATGCGCTATCCAAAACACCGGGAATCAGTCAAATGACAACGGGCTTTGCGATCAGCAAACCGGTCATCCGGGGGCTTTATGGAAACCGGATTCTTATCCTGCTCTCCGGGCTGCGCTTTGACAATCAACAGTTTCAGGACGAACACGGATTAGGGCTTTCCTATATTGGAATTCAACGAACCGAAATCATCAAAGGTCCTGCCTCCATTCTGTACGGTACCGACGCGCTGGGTGGTGTCATAAATATTGTTGAAGAAAAAGTTGACTCAAACATCAAGAAATATTGGGATGCCAATACACGGATTTTTTCCAATACCCTCGGATCGATTACCGACCTCGGGTACAAGCGCAACCGGGGGAATCGATGGTTCCGTATTCGTGGCGGTTATGAAAATCATGCCGATTACTCAGATGGTCACAACAATCGCGTACTCAATTCCCGCGCCAACGGTTATTATCTTAAAACGGGATGGGGGGCGCATAAAGAGAATTGGCAATCGGAAAATACCTATAACTTATCCTATAATAACTATGGCTTCATTGTCGAAGATCTGAAGGACTTCTTTCCTGCCGACAATCGCTGGTCCCGAAAAATGAATGGTCCTCACCACATTGTAGCACTTAATATCTTTAGTTCCCGGAATCGCTTTCAACTCAAACATTCTGTTCTTCAACTCAACGGCGGACTTCAATCAAACATGCGCCTTGAAGACGAGGCAGGCGGACAGATCAGTCTGTTTATGCATTTGCTTTCCGGATTGGCGAACGGTAAATGGGAAAGGCAAATCAACGAGTCAAATATGTTTATTGCCAACAGTCAATTGAGTCTGGAGAGCAATAAGAACTACGGGTCACGGATTATCGTTCCCGATGCCGGAATATTTGAAATCAACGGATCAGGGTTTTTAAGACACAATGGCAAACGCTGGATTGTAGAAGGAGGAGTCGGGGTTGGGAACAAATCAATTAAGACTTATCGGACCAAGGACCTCAACAGTCCTGAAAAGGAAATACACCCTTTTCAGATAAACCGTGTTTCGTTCAATACCATGGGCGGGATTTCATTTTTCCCGTCTGAATATTTCACCTTCAAATCCAATATTGGTACCGGCTACCGGGCGCCCAATCTAGCTGAACTTTCTTCAGACGGCCTTCATGAGGGGACGAGCCGCTATGAAATTGGATATCCTCACCTGGGTATTGAACACAATATCAATAGCGACTTGACTTTCGAAATGAAAAACAAGTCACTCCTGTTCTACGTGTCGGGGTATTACAATGAGATTTACAATTACGTTTATCTGGCGCCGACTTCTGAAAATTATTTTGGTTTTCAAATCTACCGCTACCGGCAGCAGGATTCCCATTTGTTGGGGACCGAAGCGATGCTCAATGTTCATCCGGATTCATGGAAAGGACTTCAGTTGAAGAATTCATTTGCCCTGACCAGGGGCTTGATCGATGCCGGAGGCTATTTGCCGTTCATTCCTGCAAAGAAATGGACCAGCTCGCTCCGTTTTGAAAAAACACTTTCCGGTAAACTGAGCAGCGTTTACGCTGAACCCGAATTGGTATATGTTGCCACACAGAATAGTCCGGCACAGTTTGAAACCTCAACAGGCTCCTATTCGCTTGCCAATTTCTATCTGGGCATTGTGATACCTAAAGGAAAATCAAACCTCACTGTTTCGCTTTCGGGCCAGAACCTGTTTAATAAAGCCTACGCAGATCATCTTTCCCGATTGAAGTATTACGGAATACTCAATCCGGGAAGAAATATTACGCTTAACATTCACATTCCATTAATCACTCTACTAAACTAAACACAACATGAAAAAAGCAATCCTATTTTTCTGCAACGGTCTATCCATACTGTTCGTGCAAGTCATCACGCGCAATATTGCGGGTAAAGAAAAATATACTTTCACAGTAACCAACCGGGATGGAATCATTGGTCAGGTGTTTTTGACCTTAACGGTGAATTGATTCGCTGAATTGCAAAACTTGGTAACGGTGAGTTGTGAAATAGTAATTGCAAATTGATACTCCCGCCATTCGCCAATCACTTATTGCAAATCAAAGCGTTATTCAGAAGCGGTCAACCCTTTTTTGCATGGGCCATGGCAGCGTGCAATTGGCCATAACCAAATTTTCCTTTGAGTTTTTCATACAATTCTTTTGAAGTCGCCTCATCTGGCAGTTGACGACGGGCCTGAATGATCTCCCCTACCATTTCTTCCGTCATGAACTTAAAAATACTCACGCGATCTTCTCCTACGGCTTTGGCCAAATGACTTTCAATCGTCCCGATAACCAGTCCCCGCTCCTGGGCCACTTGCGCTACGGTCAGACCGCTATTAATTAATTCTATTGTAATATCGTAGGTACTGCGCCCATCTTTATTTTTTGGTTTTCGTTCCTTTCGAGGTTTGCGTTTGCCCGTCGACGGCATTTCGGCCCCTCTCTGTTTCCGAATTTCCTTGAGCAGTGCGGCCCGTTCCGCTGCCCGTTGTTGCGTCAGCACCATGAAGTCAAATTTATCGTGACCACTTAATATGACTTCAGTAAGTAAGACAGCCTTGTCGACTTCTTCCAATTTTTTGCTGAGCGCCTGATCCAATTCGGTTAGTTGGTTCGCATAAGACTTAACACGCTTTTGCGTACGCAATGCCTCCAGTTGATGAAGCAGTATAGTGATGTTCTGCCAAAGTAATTTCTTATAGTAGTCGCTACCCTTCCTGATTCTTTCGAGCAACTGCGCCTGATGATTCTCATTCAGAAGCTCAGTCAATTGCCTTCTGAATTTTTCGGTATTCGCAAACTCGGCTTCGAGTGAATCGGCTATTTGAGTCAGAACAGGCTTCATCGTCTTTTCCGCAAAGCCCTCTTCCAATTGCTCCTTCTGCATATAGCGCATGTCCTTACAGAGTATCGTAAAGTCATAGGTTTTATCAAGCAGTTGCCGGATAAATTGCTGTTGACGCGCTTTCATCACTTCGCCCAGTTGCCCCGGCCGATGATTGTTTTGCACAAAGGCAACCACATGCTGGTCGGTGCTGATAACTGACGTGTTAATTGGTGTCCGCAACACCAGGCCTTCTAACGAACGTAACCTGGAGAGTGCTACATATACCTGCCCATCGGCAAAGGCCTGGCCAACGTCAATGATAGCCCGATCAAATGTAAGCCCTTGACTTTTGTGCACCGTTATGGCCCACGCCAGTTTAATGGGATATTGTTCAAACGCACCAATCACATCTTCCTCAAGGTCGCGGGTTTCTGTTTGAATCGTGTATTTCTTGTTCTCCCAACGTTCTCGCTTCAGTTCATACCGTGTATGACTCCCTGCCATTTCAACCCAAACATCGCCACCCACAATCTGCTTTACGGTAGCAAGCTTACCATTGAAATACATTTTATCCTCATTGTCGTTTCGCACAAACATAATCTGGGCGCCTTCCTTGAGTTCTATGGAGGGCAATACAGGATACATGCTCTCCGGGAATTCACCTTCAACTTTGGCGTTAAAAAAATGAGCGGAAGTTTTTAGGTTGCTTAACTCTTTTTGATTGAATTCATCGGCCTTATAGTTGTGGGTAGTGAGGGTAATCACCTCTCCCATGCTGCTGATTTCCTCCTCATTTTTATAGTGGCGGTTTAGCGCATCAATATCATCGGGCGTGGTGATATTGTTACGAAGGTTGTTGAGGATATCGATAAACAGGGGGTCGTGCTGGCGAAAAATTTTATCCAACTCGATGTAAACAAGCGGACTTTCCTGCAACGCCTTTGCTTCATAGAACCAGAAGTTTTTATAGTATCGCCTCAGCATTTCCTTTTCTTCGTTTCTTACCACCGGAGGCAATTGGTATAAGTCGCCAATAAAGAGCACTTGGGCACCGCCGAAGCTCTCTCTGAAATTGCCACGAGCTGCCTTCATTCTGTAGTCGATGGCATCCAATAAGTCGGCCCGAAGCATGCTCACTTCGTCAATCACCAACAAATCAATGGATCGCAACACCTGCTTGCGTGCGCTGTTGAGGGGATGTTTTCGTGCCAGCGTATTTTGGTTGATAAATTTTCCGCTTTGACTCACCTCATCCGGAAGAAAACGGTCGGGAAGAAACGTCACCGGTGGCAACAAAAATTGGGAATGAATAGTGACTCCTCCGGCATTGAGTGCTGCGATTCCGGTGGGGGCCACAACGATGTGGGCTTTGTGTGTGAGCTCACCCAGACTTCGCAAGAATGTAGTCTTACCTGTGCCCGCCTTGCCGGTGAGAAAAATATGGCTTGAAGTGGTGTTAATGAATTGCGCGGCAGCGGACAGGAAGTCTTCCATGCGTTGAATCGGGGATAATCAGATTAAGATGGTAGTCAAATGCAAATTTGTTAAAAATAGCGAATAAAGGCTACGCACATACTCCTATCTGGTATGATGTAATCTTATTGAAACCGCCATTACCCGGAAATTTTACAACACCTATGACACATCGGTTAAATCTAGTGCTTCACGGATTTTCCATTCATCATGATTTCAATTGGTTCACCGGATTCAAGGATTGTTTCGGTTTTGTCTTTGGAGACCTTTACCTTAATTACCCTTCCCCGGAATTCAATTCGAAACGAATAAGACTTCCATTGATCCGGAATAAACGGATTGAAATGAAGCATACCTGCTTTTATCCGCATACCCCCAAATCCTTTTATCAAACTCATCCATGTACCTGCCATGGAAGTAATGTGGCAGCCATCTTCCGTATCATTGTTGTAATCATCCAAATCAAGACGTGCAGTGCGCAAGTAAAATTCGTAAGCACGCTCTTTGTAGCCCAATTTGGACGCCAGAATCACATGCACGCAGGGTGACAAGGATGACTCGTGCACCGTCATGGGTTCATAGAAATCAAAATTGCGCTTGATCTGATCCAGGGTGAAATCGTCTTCAAAGGTGCACAGTCCCTGAAGCACATCGGCTTGTTTAATAAAACATGAACGCAATATCCGGTCCCATGACCATTTCTGATTGATTGGCCTGTCCTCCGGATTGAGGTCATGCACGGTCAACAATTCCTTGTCGAGAAAGCAATCTTGCTGAAGAAAAATACCACGGTTCTTATCCTCTCCAAAATACATTTTCGCAACGATGTCGCCCCACTTTGCCGATTCCTCTTTCTCATTGAATTTTGTTTTCACGACAATCTCCTGATAGTGTTTGCCGTCATGGGCTTTGACATATTCAACAGCCTGTTGAGCATACTTTAATGTCCATACAGCAATGTAATTGGTATACCAATTATTGTTGACATTGTTTTCATATTCATTGGGTCCGGTAACACCCAGCATGACATATTTATTTTTGTCTGTCGACCAATTTACCCTTTGCGCCCAAAAACGCGCAATCCCCATTAATACTTCCAGCCCATGCTCCGTAAGGTAGGCCTCATCCCCAGTATATTGAATGTAATCGTAAATCGCAAAGGCAATTGCGCCGTTGCGGTGAATTTCCTCGAAGGTAATTTCCCATTCATTGTGGCACTCTTCCCCGTTCATGGTCACCATGGGATACAATGCAGCCCCGCTCGTGAATCCTAATTTGGCTGCGTTTTCAATTGCCCGTTCCAGGTGTTTAAAGCGATAGACCAAAAGATTACGCGCCACCTTGGGTTCGGCGGTGCTGAGAAAGAAAGGCAGACAATAGGCCTCTGTATCCCAATAGGTACTGCCGCCATATTTCTCACCGGTAAAACCTTTGGGGCCGATGTTGAGGCGCTCATCATCGCCAGTGTACGTTTGGGTTAATTGAAAGATATTGAATCGAATTCCTTGTTGCGCAGCAATATCTCCTTCAATGGTGATGTCGCATTCTTCCCATTTGTGTGCCCAAACTGCCGCGTGGTCTGCAAGGAGAATATCAAATCCCTTTTTTGTCACCACGTCCAATTTTGCACGGCAAAGATTGACAAGGTATTCCTTTTGATGATTTTCTGAAGAAAGAACTGCTCCATATTTATAAATGACCAACTCCGTATCCTGCTTCAGCTCCACTTCCACAATATTGTCTGCGTATTTCTCCCTGGTGTTGGTATAAACCTTTCCCGTAATCCGTTTCCCATTAAGCTCCAGTTCATATTCTATGCCGGTACACACGTGGAACAATGTTTTCTTGGTGGCCGCGGTAACGATAGCCCAACCCATTTGTGACTCTTTGTATATCTCCTCCCAAAATTTTTCATTGTAATTCGAATCCTTGTTTTCCACATCCGCATCTACAGCAAGTGTGATTTGGGATTTCGCTGAAAAATTCAGGGGTGTGATCGAATAACGAATGGCTCCCACTTCCCCATCGGCCATACTGCAAAAACGCTGGGCATCCACCTTCACTTTTTTTCCATCTGAAAAAATGGCGACAAAATGCCGGTGAAGCAATCCTTGCTTCATATCCAGGACCCTTACAAAATCCTGAACCTTACACTTTGCCAGGTCCAGCTGATGCTCTCCGATTCCAATTTTTATTCCTATCCAGCTTGGTGCGTTGAGTACTTTCGCGAAATATTCCGGATAGCCATTTTTCCACCATCCTACCCTGGTTTTGTCGGGGTAGTAAACCCCAGCCACATAACTGCCCTGATGTGTCTCACCCGAATATTCTTCCTCAAAATTGCCTCGCTGGCCCATGCGCCCGTTGCCAATACTGAACACGCTTTCCGATATGCGGTTATTTTGAGGATCAAAACCTTCTTCAATAATTTGCCATGCGTCCTTTTTGAGATAATTCTTCATAACGTCCTTAAATTCGTAAGATCAAAATCAGTCGTTTTCCTTATCACGATATTCGCCTTGCCCAACTGTTCTACCGAACCAACACCTATGCATTTCATTCCCGCACGAATGGCTGCTTCCACTCCAGCCTCGGCATCCTCAAACACCAGACAAGCATCAGGAGCTATGTTCAACATTTTCGCTGCCCTTAAAAAAATCTCAGGATCGGGTTTAGTATGGACAATCATTGTACCATCAACCACCGCCTCAAACAAGGATTCGATATTCAACAACCGTATTACCGTATCGGCATTCTTGCTACTTGAAGCCAGTGCTACCTTCACGCCAAGCCTTTTCAATTGTGTAATTAGCTCTTTTACCCCTGGAAATATTTCTTCAGGTTTCATGGCGTTTACATATTCCACAAACCACTTATTCTTTTTTTCCGCCATTCCATTTTTTTCCTCCTCGCTCATTTCAATCCCACCCAATTCAAGAATAATTTCTAGTGAGCGCATCCGGCTGACTCCCTTCAGGCGTTCATTTTCTTGCTCGGTAAGATCAAAACCCAACTCTTTTGCCAGTTTTTTCCAGGCAATAAAATGATAGTGTGCTGTGTCCACAATCACACCATCCAAGTCAAAGATGCAAGCCCTGATCAAAATGAAAATAAATTTAAAACCCTAAACATGACCCTGCGCAATTATCTGGTTCGTTTCCACCAAGGGTTTAAACACATCAAATGTTTTTCCTTGTGTGCGTAAGGCACCCAAGGCATTTCCATAACGTGCAGCACCGATATAGTCTTTCTTATTTTGAAGCAGTCCAAAACCAATTCCCCCTGCAAAAGAATCACCACAACCGGTAGTGTCTACAACAGAATCTACTTTTACGGCCGGAATTAGTTCTTCTCTTAACTTGCTCTTCTCCATAAAATATGCCATGCAACCCCGCGAATCGACTGTGACGTAAACACATTTTACGCCCAAGCTGAGGCAATGTTTTGCAAATTCCCGGAGCATTTTCTTATCAAAATCAGGCGTCTCATTGAAATCCTGACTTTCGTATTCCTTCTTAAACCAGGAAGCATGCGCCTCCTCAAGGTTCATTTTCAAAACATCAATATAGGGCAGCCATTGGTCGCGGTCGATCCAGAATTTGCGTTGCCGTTCGCCATTTACCAGGCAAGCAGTAGTCGGGCCGTGTGCGTCAAAAACAATAACACCATCGCTGTTCTCTTTCAAAAACTTCAAAGTATCCAACGAAATTTCATAGTCACTGATGGGAATAAAAACAAAAACGTCACAATCAATCAAATTCTTGACATCGGAAGGCACGATCGGGTCCATGAACCCCGTCTGCCGCTCAAGCCGGTTATTTACGTCTACAAATCTCAAACTGATGATATCTCCCTGATCATTTTTTGCCGTGACGTGTTTCAGATTAAGGCCTTGAAATCCTTTAAATACTTCTGCAACATTATCCTGGTCAACCTTCCGCACATGGGATACCGGTACAATTTCAATCTGATCGCCAGCCAGCAATGAAAGCGCGATAACCGGATGCGTAACGCAACCCCACTTCTGTATCAAATCACCCTGGTGTGTGACGATGTGATCACGTGGAATGGGACCAATAATGGCTATCTTCTTCATAATTAATTGACCAAAAACGCTGCGCCAAAGACGCCTGCACTATCGCCCAATTTTGGACGGAGAACCGGCGTATCGAGGCGATTGTTAAAAATATTGTTCTTCAGGACGGCTACACCTTCCGTGTAAATCACATCAATATTCCCTACCCCGCCACCTATTACAATTACATCCGGGTCAAGGATATTCACCACCACGCTAAGCGCGATTCCAAAAAAATGGATCAGGCGGTCAATCGTTTTTGTGGCATGTGCATCATGACCGTCCTGATAAGCCTGATAAATGTCTTTCAGGCTTTTCTTTGCACCACTTTGTTCAAAGTAGTATTTCTCCAGCGAGGGACCTGCGAGCACTTTCTCCACACATCCTACCTTCCCGCAATAGCATGGACCTCCCGATGCATCTAGAAAATTATGCCCCCACTCGCCACCTATTCCCTGTAGGCCGTTGATTACTTTTCCATCCACCACTACACCTCCCCCAACGCCTGTACCCATGATCACGCCGAAAACAACTTTAGCATTCGGATACTTCTCGTTTGCTATGCCCATGTTCGCTTCGGCTAGCGCAAAACAATTGGCGTCGTTGGCCATGCGTACTTCGCACCTTAACATGCTCTCCAAATCATCTTTGAGATAACGTCCATTTAAACATGTCGTGTTACTGTTTTTCATGGTTCTCAGGCCGGGGTCCAAAGTGCCCGGCGTACCGATACCAATCCGGACGGGTTTATACCCCATCTGGACTTCCATTTTCTCAACCACTTTCCCAATCTGACGCAGCACAGAATCATAACCCTGGTCACCTTCCGTTGGCAAGCGATCTCGAAAAAGCACATCTGGTTCCGTTGCCGATTTTAGAATTGCTCCTTCGATCTTCGTACCCCCTACATCAATTCCCCAAAGATTTGTTTTCGGATTATTCATTATTTCAAATCAGGTTCACGCGATTTTTATTTCACTTCAAACTAATTTCCTTGTTAACTATATACTGGGTTGTCTGCGGATGAAAAGTTCTCCATGAATGCCAGAATTCCTGGTAAGATTGAAAAGTCTGCAATTGTTTGCCTTTCAATTTACCTCCGCTGCACCTACCCGACCAATCCCAGGAAGATCTTGTGTCTTTATCAACCAATGATTTCACGCTATCGATGTAAACAAACTGCAGGGTGTCCTGGCCCACAATCCGGCTCCACACATGAAACGAGACTGTATCATTTTCCAAGGCGATCACCAGTGGGGTTTCAGCCAATTGATCATTGATAACGCGATGGCTTTTCAAATCAATCCAATCATAAGCTCTCGCGTGCTGTCCCATCGGAACGCCCACCACCCAGGATTTGTCCTTCCACGAAAGTGAATCAGTTATGGTCAATTTGCTCTTGCCTCTTCCCTCGTCATAATTTTTTAAGCCTTCGTATTCCTTTTTAAAACTGCTGTCGGGTTGCATGATCAGGGTGTTGGTATGCTGATTGATCCAGGCTTCGAGCCGCATTTGTTCGGATGGAATTTCTTTCAAGAACTGTCCTTTCAACTTACCGGCAACGGCCTCTCCATTCGCCTGACGCCACCAACTTCCCGTCCTGCTGTCTTCAAACATGGCATTAAAATGATCCATTCCAACGAGGCGAAAATTTTCCGGTTGCCCTTCCACCAAAGGGCTAAACACCCTGCCTGTCCGACAAACGGTACAGTATGTGACCATGATCGGCACGCCACCAACGGTATCGCGAACCTGGTGATGGTATCCGATAATCTCAATAGGATAAGCCTTTGATTCACCTTTTATTGAAACACCCAAAACCAATTGCTTTAGAGAAACCTTGCTGTGCTCCACCGCGGAAAGTATTTTGTTATGCGGCTGAACAAACATTTTCTCAGCGAGGAATTGAAAGTTGAATAGATAGAAAACAACCAGATAACATACCAATAATAAGCCAACAACAATTTTCGTGACACGTGGACCGGCAATAAAAAACTGATACACGGGATAGACCAGAACGACCAATCCCACCACGCGAATCAAACTTAAATTCGATTGGACAAAATAAGCGATACCGATGGTGTCTGATTCCTGACTTCCCGGAAAGGGCATAATGAAATAGACCCGGGCCATCTCCGTGAGGAGTAAAATCAAAAATCCCACTGTGAACAAAACAATCTTCATCCTATTTGAAATTAGTTACTTCCATGATAGCCACTTGCAAATTTTCTTCTTCTGTTTTTCGCTTTTCCGCGCTCCATCCAAACTGCTGTTGGAATTCCTCCAGCACAGCATCTTTCACCAGGTCGATCCTGTTTTTATAAAAATAAAGCATCCCAGTACGGCGGACAAAGAAATCGAGGGGTTTTATTACCAATTCGTTTCGAAAAGTAAACCGCAATCCCGCCTTGATTAATTCCATTTCCGGGTCACCCGCT
>JAYVXP010000106.1:0-6201 GCA_043785125.1 Bacteroidia bacterium | reverse complement strand
GATCCCTCCCACCGTAAAATTCAATCAATCCGAAAAACCGCTTCCCCTCAAAACACTGCTGCTTGTGAATCAATACATGGGAAGAAATTATTCATTTTTTTTGCTTCAGCAGGTTTGAAGGGGCAGATGTGATCACTATTATTTTTTCTCCTTCATTTTCTTTTTCACTACGTCAAAAGGATATTTCAACGCCAACTTTCTTATTTCATAGCTGAATTCAGTGTATGTTTCTTCCCATAGCTTTGCTTCCTCCGGGGTATATTCATAAAACCCTTTGGCGTTGGCAACCCCTTTGCCCCCTGCTTTGACGATGTCGTCGATCAGCTTCGGAACCGTGGTCTGGTTGGAAAGTGTCGGGAAGAGGTCCTTCATCACGTTGTGGTAGGCTGGCACGCCGGTGAGATCCATCCATCGGAAGACACCCACCAACGTCATCCAATAACCTGCCGTGTTACGACAAGCCCTGTCCACATCTTCTACGGTGGCATATCCGTTTTCAACCAGGTTAAATGCTTCCCTATACATTGCATAGCACAGTCGGTTACAAATAAAGCCTCGGATGTCCTTCAACAAAAGCGTTGGTTCTTTATCCCAGCAATGTGCAAGATCATAGAGGTACTTGCCTTTTACTTTATCGCTTTCGTCACCACATATCACTTCTAGAAAACGGGTGGTGTGAGAAGGTTCCATCCAGTGTAACCCAAAAAAGCGCCCGGGATGTTTTGTATGTTTTTGCAAGATGCTGATCGGGATGGCGGAAGTATTGCTGGTGAGGAGTGCGTCGGGAGAAGCATAGGTTTCAATCTTTTGAAATACCGCTCTTTTAATATCGAGATCTTCCAGCGTACATTCCAAAATCAGTTTACATTTTTCAAGCATTCTATAATCCTGCGTGATAACCAGGTTTTCAAAATAGTATTCCGGTGGGTTATTTACCAATCCTTCCCGATACGCGCCGGCGAGATGTTCTTTGATACGACTTTCAGCGTGATCAAGGTCAACCGGGATCGGTGCAACAGCAACAACAGGATGGCCCGCCATCAACAAACAAGTTGTAATGCTGCATCCCATCAAGCCGAGTCCAACCAATCCAACCGGAATGGTGCTGGTATCAAAAGTTTGTTTCATAAAAATACTGTTTGGTTTAAATTCAGAATAAACGGGCGCTTTCCTGACTAATAGGTAGCCCTGCCGCCGGAGAGGTCAAAGGTGAAGGCCGTAATAAAACTATTTTGGGGGGACACGATAAATGCTGCTAGGTCGGCTGCCTCCTCAATCGTACCGCATCGCTTCATTGGTATTTTAGCATTGTTGTTTTTTATTTGTTCCTCAGGCATCGCATCTACCATGGCCGTGCGAATGGTGGCCGGAGCCATGGCATTGACGGTAATTCCGGTTTCAGCATATTCCTTTCCCTGAACCTTGGCCATACCGATTACGGCCGCCTTCGAGGAAGAGTAGGCTAGCATGCCCGCATTTCCTTCCTTGCCCGCGATGGACGCGATGTGCAGGATGCGACCGTAATTGTTTTTCAGCATCCACGGAAGAACATACTTAGAAGTGAAATATGAGCCCATGTAATTTATTTCAAAAACCATGCGAAGGTTATCGGTTGCGACTTCATGGCTTTTGATATTGGTTTGGCCTGTGATGCCCGCGCTGTTGATCAGGATATCTATTTTGCCAAAGCGCTCGGCAACCTTAGAGATCTGATCCATGACCTGTTCTTCCTTCGTTATGTCGAGAAAATAGATTTCAGATTCGGACAAAAGCTGTGAACGCGTCTTTTCCAGTCCGCGCTGGTTGATATCAAAGAGGGCAAGCCTTACGCCCAGGCCCGACAATTTGACAGCGATGGCCGAACCAAGGCCAGAGGCGGCACCGGTAATTATACCAACCTGATTTTGAAAAGTTGAATTCATGGAAGAATAATTTTGATATCAAGATACAACAAAACTATTGTCCGGCATCGAATGATGGCTATTCAAAGAATACGTAAAAACTCTATTTCGTAAATAACTTGTAACCTACGATAAATGAGATCTTATGATAGTCTGAATTCCAGCCAAAGACATTCACTATTTGGCGGGGTAAGTAATACCGCATTTCAAAGCTTGTCCTTCCTGTACTACCTCCCCCACCCAATGCGGAAGTGATGCTTGGAGAGACATCTAGATAGAACGTGTCCTTAAATCGTATTTTAGATCCAAACGGAATATCAACAACAAGAAGACCATTCAAAAATAATTTATTGTTGCCCTTTAGATAAAAATAGTGCCTAACCCCGACGGGGACTTCGATGGTTTGATATTTCGTAGTGGTTGTTCCATGATAACTGTAATCCGCCGTCCCGCTGAAATACTGAAAAGTAGGTTCGATAATGATGGTCCATTTTCCCTTGTTGAATGGGAGTATGAATTCAGATTCCACACCAATTCTTGGGTTAAAATTGTTTCCAGCACGGTAGGTCTCATACCCACCCTTGAGGGCAGGCTCCACTAAACTTAACGAGGAATATTCTACCCCAAACTTCAACCGGAAATTAAGAAATTCACGCTTCTTCCGAAGTTTAAGGTCGGCTGCTGTTCCACCTTTGCACTCATTGTATTTTCGGAAGTACCGTAGTAACTCGTTGGTGTTGTAATTTATGTTTCGCAGGCCACTTTGGCTGGTCTCCTGACATTTGACATCCACCCACAATTGTTGTCGAAATCCGTTATTGACCCCGATATGCTCCTCGTCGTTCGGCATCCGGTACCTTTTGTAAACCAACTGCTGAATATTGGATCCATTGATCTCATAAAAAAACCGGACGAAGTTACTGGACTGGTAAACATAGAGCGTCGCATTACCCTCCTCCAGAACTTTAAGTATCAGTTGCTCGTCGGACCAAATCGGATTTCTATCGGAATTTACACTATCCAAACTCTCACTGGAGCGATCTATTCGGATAGATTTTCTAACATAGCGGGAAACGTTTTCGATTTCAAATTCCGTGAAGGTTGATGCTTTCATTGTCTTTACATCCTCCCCAGAAGAAAGCTTGTATTCAAACTTAGAAGGGTTATTTCTCCAATCCATATTTTTTATCAAGCACTCCACCCTCGTCCCTTCATTGTCGATAAAATAACCCTTTTCAAATGTGATTTGTGCGACTCCAGCAAACGGGAAAGAGAAACTAATCAGGGCAAGGAGTTTTCTAAACAAATCGTTTGGTAAATTTATGGAAGCTACCAAAATATCCTCGAGAATTGAGGCATCAGCCATCTTAACCCCGGCATTTTATACCTTCCCCAGCACATGAACTTTCAAAATGCCAGATAATTAAGCTATTAGGAAACCTGAATTGAGTAGGCCCCTTGCGGGAAAATCTTTAATTTGTGCGCTGATGTATCCCACGGCGTAATCGCAGGCTGCATTTATCCTTACTGAATGAACTGGAGCCTGATGTTTATAATCCGATAACCCGAAATAATGTTTCACTATATCTTATGGGACCAAAGTGGTGAGTTGTTTTCATGGGGCCAATTCACGATGCGCTGGAATGGTCTGCTTTTAGTCATCGCCTTTATAGTCGGGCGGCAAGTCCTGGTTTACATTTACAAGAAAGAGGGTAAACTTGTAAAAGATGCTGATTTATTGATTGTTTATCTGGTCATTGCGGTTACCCTTGGAGCAAGACTGGGTCATGTGATTTTTTACCAACCCCAGCTCTGGTCCAAGCCCCTCACTGTTTTCTTACCTTTTTCATTTAAGCCATCATTCCATTTTATTGGTATGACCGGATTTTCCAGTCACGGCGCTGCCCTTGGAATTCTGTTTGGCGTCTGGCTTTATTGCCTGAGAAACAAACCCCGACAAAGTTACCTTCATGTGCTCGACCGGATTTCAATGCTGGCGGTATGGATTGCAATCCCCTTCCTCATCGGGTCCTTTTTGAATTCGGAGGTGGAGGGAGTTCCCACCAACTCAGCCGTTGGCGCCGTCATGATCCAGCCGGTTACACTCGGAATTAACAAGCTTCCCTGCTGCATTATGCGAAACCCCGGAGGAGAAAATCCCCTGACCCAGGTCATTGCCAAAAAGAACAAAGATGTGGCGAAAAGGGAAGATGGACATCATTCCATAGCCTTATACTTGTTTTTCAAAGCCGGCATACCTACGGAAGTGGTCGATGAATTCATGTTGGGCGATGTCAAAACATACCTGTTCGATATGAGCCAATTGATTTATGAGCCGGGAACCCTACCATTGCACTACGCCGTCTTCAAAGAGCCGACAGGAGATTTTGAGGTGCGAGTCAGAACGATCGGCGTGGCCCGTTACCCTGTTCAGCTTTTCGAAGCCGTATCCTACCTGATCCTCTTTATGTTCCTGTTCTGGTACTGGTATAAACACAAATTGACTTTGCCTTCCGGGAGAATTTTTGGTTTCAGTATGATCGTTTTCTGGGGACTGCGTTTTGGTTATGAATTTCTCAAAGAAAACAAGGTCTCTTTTGTAAAGGATCTGGGATTAAACAAAGCACAAATCCTGAGCATCCCAATGGTGATGATTGGAATTGCGGTTCTGGTGCTCTCCCATCGAAAAACAAAGGCGCTTGAGTGACATTACCATTTTTCTCCCGCGGATCTAGCGGATATTCGCAGATGTCTAAGAAATATATGCACTACCGGGGTCTTGTTATTTTAAGCGCATTACCGCGGTAAACTTTTTTCAGTATCGGGTCACTCAAACCAAAGCCATTGCATGGCCAGTGGTATCCCGTCAATTCAGTCAGGTAAAAATGTTCATCGCGTGTTTCCAGTATCTTGAAAGTCGTTCTGTACATTGAAGCGGTTGTTCCCATGTCCGTTCCATACACCAGCCGGTCCTGATATTTTTCGAAGAAGGAAATCATATAACGGGGAATGGGCGCTATTTCCGCAAAGCGGGCTGCGATATCGGCATATAAATTTGGATAATGATCAAACAGTTTACCCAGAATTTCCAGATCATATTCGCAATTAGCAAGATGGCAAGCGACAAACGTCGTATTCGGATTCTGGCTTACCGCATTTTCCAGTGTTTTGATCAGCTGACCATGCGTTAGCAGGCCCGGTTTACTTTGATCCACTTTCCAGGTGTACGCATTCATCAGCCCATCGTTGGTAGAGTCCATCGGCTGATACATCCAAAGCGGCTCGGCAACATGTATGCTCACCGGCATTTTCAACTCGGCACATTTCTGAAGCAATGGTTTTAGTCGCGGATCATCAATATGAATGCCATAACCCGGTGTCGGTTCTGAATATAATTCACCCAAGCCCTTGTCCCCCAATTCTCCAACTCCCCGCGCACCAACACGGAAGCATCGCTCCAGCTCCTTAACAGCTCTTTCACTCCACCCTGGCTGCGCATTTCCGGTATAATCTATTCCACACCACACCTCAAAACGATCATTATACTTCGCATACTTTAAAAAAATAGAATCAAACCGGGCTCCAGTGGTATAGGAAAGAATAATGGATTTCTCTACCCCTACCTGATCCATCGTTTTCACCCAGGCCGCCAACTCTTCATCTGTTTTGGCATAAGGATGGGCATGCATATCAATGATCGGAAACCGGGCCTTTGAAACCGTTGTTATGGGAATTTTGTAAATAGATTTCGGACGATAATCCTTTAACTTTATTTGCTCTGGCGATTGCCCTGTCGCAAACTGGCAGGTAACCAACAGAAGGATGGAACAATAAAAATATCGCAAAGTTGCCATGTCTATTTTTTAGATGCCCCCAATTCTATTTCTCTTTCTTTTCCTTTCGAATCAAATACTTTAACAATAGTAACGCCAGCTCCGAGTTTCATAGCACGTGATGATTGTGACAGATAGGTAGATCCAAAATAAAATTCATACTTGGATGTCTTGCCGTTGGCAAACGTAACCAATGCATAAGCATCCTCTTTATTCGGACGATAATATTTTCCCTTCTTCTTTGTTGCATAGGCCTTCACGCGACTATCATTATTCGCCACAATCACCAACTCATGCCCATCCGGTTCAATCAGCGCGGCCATGCCCTTTGCATCGTTGTCCGCTAAAAATCCGCTGTCCTCCACCTTTACGGATTTGAATTTACCCCTCCCGTCTCCTTGCAAATACAATCCAATGGAAGCATCATCACGACCCGATATTACTTCAGGGGAATAGCTGTTACCTAC
>JAYVXP010000105.1:0-6219 GCA_043785125.1 Bacteroidia bacterium | reverse complement strand
GAACCAAGTACTGGAAATGTATATGTGCGGGGCGCTGATGGGAGCTATGGCCTACTACTAAATGAAGTAACTGTAAGCGATAAGGTTGCCAGTCAAGGGGATGGCCCTCCGGGATTCTGGAGGAACATAGCGACGGGTTTCTCGCAATATGGTCAATCATGGGTGAATATGCTCAGTTCCTCAATGAATTTCTCGACACCGAACGTTTACCTCGGTGGACGTGGGGGTAATGGTAAAGGAGGGAATCCCCCTAGACCCGGAAGGAATTCGCTGTATATTGATTGGGACCAGATGACTATACTTTCTCTTTCACAGCGCCAGGCATCGGGGGCAACCACTCAAAGTGCAAGGGATATGACTACCGACAAAGAAAACTGGCTTGGACCTTTAGATTCTTTTTATGATCCGAATGTCCCAACTACACCATCGATTCAATATTACCCCAACCCCGACAACATTACTTATGACAGCAGTTGGATGTTATCAAATGGTATTTGGACTACAACGCCCGGATGGCACCATTGACGAGGTGTTTTATGAACGAGTCGGGCATCTACGCTGAGTTTGGAAAATAATCGTCATTGGTATTGGGAGATTTATAGGGTTCGATATAACTTGACACTGAGTAGAACTATGGTGCGTATAGTAAAACTTTTTATTCTTTATTCTTTATTGTTCGGTTGTGGTGAAAAGAAAGGAAGCCACAAAATCGATCATAAAATTACAAGATGGGATAATGGGAAGGTCCGAACTGAACAATATTTTGTTAACGATTCGGTTAAGGAAGGAATATTTAAGAAATACTACCCCACTGGACAACTGGAAGCTGAAATTGAATATCACAACAACAAAGCAAATGGACAAGTGGTTTGGTATTTTGAAAACGGAAGAAAAAAGCATGTCATTCCTTACAGAAATGACAAAAGGTCAGGGATAGGATGGGGATACTATGAAAGCGGAGCTATCAAATGGTATCAAGTATACAGGCTATTCAATCGTATAGGTGATTCGGGCTTTGAAATAGATTACTCGGAAAAAGGAGCTATTAAAAACATCTTAGGTGCCCCAGTGGTGGATCTTCTCGCAAACAGGGACACGCTGAATGTCGGAGATACTTTGAAAATATCGTTTCAAGTAGCAGTACCAAACAACAGTAAAGCGCAACTTCACTTTTACGAAAGTATTGTCGATAGTAATGGAATAGATTTGGAAATAAATCACACGAACGGAATCGCGAAGTATCAAAAAATTTTAGAAGAAAAGGGAGTTGTGGATTGGGGTGGGATTTGCTTAATCAAGTTTGACAGTAAAGAAAAAGAGTTGAAGTTTAAATTTGTGGGAAAATCTGTCGTTAGATGAGATCTAAGCAACAACTGGGTGGAATTTGATGACCTTGCTATAACCCAAACTAAAAGCAATGTGGTTCAATACAATGCGTGCCCGCCGAAGCTTAAGCGAAGGCGGGAGTATTATCCATTTGGACTTCAGGCTCAAAGGAGTTGGACACGGGATAATTCAAAGAATAATTTTACGGGCAACGGAGGCAGTGAGATGAATCCAATCAACGGATGGTATGAGACTTTTTACCGGGGTTATGATCCGGCCCTGGGGAGGTTTAATCAGGTTGATCCGAAAGCAACTTTGATGGCAGGCTTCACACCCTATAATTATGCGGGGAATAATCCGGCGATGTTCAATGATCCGAATGGGGATAGGTTGAAAGCGATGCCACCGGATCCAGGCGGCGAGGGTGGTGGTGGGGGAATGGACGTTAATTGGGGTTCATTGTTTGCTATGGCGTGGGCGGCGGATGCAATGAATGCAGAGGATATCAGACCTGGGGCCAGGCCAGGAAAGATATTTGGAGATTATAGTACTTATAATAATGAAGAGCTAATCGCCGCAGGAGCAGCTGGCAGCCAACAAGCTAAAGATGTCTACGCTCAGCGAAACTCCAACCCTTTCTGGATGGTCTATACAGATGATCGCAGTACCGTATACTTATATACCGATAAGAGTTTTAATCAGGACTTTTCAAAATCTGACACATACTATGCAGCGTATAAGTATGGTCAAGGGTCTAATTATCAGGCCAGTCAAGGGGCCAGCGGTTATAACTGGAGCCCTTGGTTTACCACCGCCGGGGGTGTCTCGAGTACGTTTGAAGGAGCCAATGCTATTGGATTATATCAAATGACGAACGGATATAAATTGCTACCCCTTGCAGAAAAGTCAACATACTTAGCCGCCGAAACAACAGGAAAAGCGTTAGGGGCCGCTGGCGTAGGTATTACTGCAGTTGCTTTGGCCTATGAATATTCCCAAGGGAAATCAGATTCTCATTCCCTTGCAACGGCTTTCGTCACAGGAGGAACATTTCTAGTTGGGGCAGTGGCCGTAACTCTTGGGGCGCCAGTTGTTGCTACTGGAGCGTTAGTGGTAGGAATTGGTTACGGGTTATTTTCAGTTTTCGGAGGAGACAATTTGATAGATGAATCAACAGAGCATTGGGGTAGGGATCTTATCTATTCTCACTAAAACTTAAAATATGATTCTGGTAGATTTTTTAATGAGGAGTTTTTTCGTTTATGGTCGCAATCGAGGCAGGGCGGGAAAAGCTGGGGCGATAATTGGAGTTAGTACAGTTTCCTCATCTATTCTGCTTTTCACGAGTGTATTTGTATCTCATTTTTTGGGATTAAGTATTTTTCAAACAATCGGTCCATTAGGATTTGGAGCTTTAGCAGTGCTATTTTACATGGTCATGAACTTGATTTTGACGAAACTATATATTAAGAATGAACGAGGGTTAGAGATACCGAGCTCGACCGTAGTTTTTTATATCGCTCTGGGACCTTTATTGTTTTTCGTTTCGACTTTCTTGTTGTTTCTATCACTAAGATATTTTTAAAATACAGTATGGTATTAATTTGAAGTAGTAGAACAAAATTTAGGATGCCAGTCAAGGGGAAGAACTTGGCTTATGGTCCACGATCAAAAGTTGGACCCCGAATATCAATGCTAACATCGACTTTGGTTTGGGACCCGCAGCGGGAGTAAAGATTGGTGGGCAAAAAATATTCGATGTCAATCTGGCCACGGCGTCGATTTTCAGGGGAAGTTTTAACTATTCCAAGAGTTCAGGTAAAGTCACGACACACAAGACTTCGATGTTTGAATCGATGAAGATGACTCAAGGTCTCGGAGTTATTTTCGCCAACATAGAGCGACAGCAAATAGCAGGCTCTCCATCCCAGCAGGTAGATTCATACACGCTAGGAATTAGAACAGAGACTTTTGATCGCTTTGGCAATAGCACAGGACAATCATTAGGTACAGGATGGGGAGCTGCGCTTGGTTTAAGCATCCAATTTGATGTCTCATTTGATTGGTAAGAGAAAATTGTTACAAGAATGAGAAGGTTATCAAGAAAATGGTTTCTAGGTTCGATAATTGCACTTTTTTTGTGCGCACGCATGGTTGCTAGTCTTTCCTTTGCATCAAGTGTTTTTCCATTGATTGAATGGCTCTTGGTCGTAATCCCCTATCTCTGGTACTTGAGCGTACTCAAAACAATTAAAGAAAATGTTGTACTGAGCCGAATTCAAGAGATATTGATTATTACAGGATTGTCGTTTGTGCCGTTAGCATTAATAATGAGAATGTTAAAAGACATATCAGCAATTGGAGTCAACATTGCAGCGCCTCGCTTCGCGCTATTATTACTGATGGGAATCATCGCTAATTTAATCGCCCTAGGCATTCTGTCATTCAATTTTAAGCGCCTGCTTGCCAAAAATGGAATTGATCGGCCTTTCATCCAAGTTTTAATTGAGACATTAGTTTTTCCAGTGGCGATTTGGAAATATCAGGATAGAATTAGAAGGTGGAGGTGAATTCTGTGGAGCAAAACGCGAGGATGCCAGTCAAGGAGGCTCTGGATATCATGACTTTGAGATTTCAGGAAGACTGTCCGCTGGCCCCCAAGGGACTTTTGAATTTGAGCCATTTGGGCTTATGCCATATGCCAGGGGCATCACTAATGCATTGAGTGTTGATTTAGGATCCCGAACAATTTATTCAAAAACCGGGTCGACCCGAAAAGGAGTCAGCAGCGTAAATTGGAGCGACAAGAATTTTACACAAAGCTTAGAGTATTCAACAGTCTTAGGGTATGGATTTAGTGTTCAACGGAGTGCAAACCCGTTCGGAAAAGGCGATACATGGTCAACATCAACTACTTTTTATGGCTTTGGAGTGGAGTTTAATAATAACGGAATAGCAATAGGATTTATGGGTAGTGGAAAACTGGCAGCTGGACTGGGTGCTGAATTCTCTGTTCGAGACACTTATAATTTTGACTTATGGTAAGAAAAGCAATAGCGCCAAAATCCACATATTACTTTGCCTTTATTGGGCAGGTTCTTCCTTTGATATTTTCAATCGTATTTTTGGAAATAGCGCTACATTTCGATGTGATGCCAGCGACAATTGCTGGTCTGGCCTTCTTTGTATTGGCGCTACTTTTGTTTGTACGATTCTTGAGAAAATGCATTTACTTGTATTTAGTTGGCAATGATGAAATAGAATTCGGTTCAGTGTTCAAGTTAGAGCGCTCGAAAATTAACGAAGTGGTCAACTTGAGAAAGGGTATACAAAGAAAGGTTTATTTTATTGAAATTTCTGGAAAGGAATATTTCTTGATAGCTTCGATTGACAACGCTGATCGTCTTAAAAACCTACTGTTGAAAAAATGAAGAAGCCAGTCAAGGAGGACCGGGATCAAATTACATTGCATGGTTATCTCCGAGCTTCAATTTTAGTTTTGGCACCGACATTAGCGACCCGAAGAATTATCCAGGCATCAAGATTTATCAAACATCTGCTGTGCTCAAGCATACGGCAGTGACAATACCAGGTGTCGGTATCCTTATCTCATCGACATTTAAGCCCGGGCTAGTCATGACTCAAACACTCCAACACGAGTACGGTCATTTTCTGGACTATCAGTTTGCTCCTGACATTAATTCTTCCTTGGGCACCTCTCCAAGTTCTTGGCTGAATTATATGATAATCATTGGTATACCAAGTGCGTTTGACTTAATGAGAGGTTCCAGCTATGATGAACATCATGATTTCTATACTGAACAGCGGGCAGACCAATAGACCAATGGGCAGAGATTTGGTTTGGCAGTAATTATAAAGGCAAATGAAAATTCTAGAATCTATAACAATAAAATTGACATCGATAGCAATTGTGGTCGTCAGTCCCTTTTTTTTAATGAGATGTGTAGTTGATACGTTCGATATGAAATTAAAAATAGTGAACAGGACTTCGGAAACTATTTTTGTTGACCTTTCGAAGACTAATAAGCCCTTCAAATCCCATCCGGTTCAAATTGACTCAATAAAGAAAGATACTTTATGGAATTATATGAGGTGGATCCCCCCATTGGATAGTTTAGATAATCAACCACCGTTTGGAAGTTGGGAAGGTTATATTAACAAAAAATGTGAAGACAGTACTTTGACCATTTTCATTTTTGACAAAAGGCTATTGAAAACAATGTCGCGAGACAGTCTTGTAGCGAATCAGCTTTACAGCAAGAAATTTGCCTACAAAGTGAAAGACCTGGAGAAATTGAATTGGCGGGTCGAGTACAAATAATTGAAAAGCCGGAGCGATCCGGTTTTTTATTTTCAGGCCGCGTGCGCCTTGCGTGTTTTGGAGTCCCGGATGTAGGTATCGATCAGGTTAAAGAGGACAGACTTAGTTTTATCATCCATGGCTTCAATTTCTTCAATGCGCTTGACAGTATCCTTGCTGTAGGAAGCGTGCTTTCCTTCCCCTAGCAGATAATCTAAAGGCACATCAAAGGCCTTTGCCATCTTGACTGCCATCTCTACGGATGGGCTGTTTTCGTTGCGCTCGTACTTACCGATAATATCCCTGGAAGCGGCGATGGCTTCTGCTAAATCGCTTTGCGACCAGTTTTTCCGCTTCCTGAGCTCCGTAATCCGCTCTCCAATGTTGACCATATTCTGCTAAAGGTTAAGTTTTAACACTGTTTTATGCGAAATTAGTTTAATGTATTCTACAAAAAAAGAAGATGTTCGCTTTGAAAAATCCGAACAAGTTCTACTTTTGTGGCAGATGTTACACAACTGGAAATATTTTATGGCAGACAGGAAATTGAAGGTTTACCAGAAATACCGGAG
>JAYVXP010000104.1:0-6228 GCA_043785125.1 Bacteroidia bacterium | reverse complement strand
TTGACAGGAGTCAGTGAGGATGCAAAGTAGAATGGAGAGAGGGAAAAATTTCATTTCTTGCTTGACGATTGAGTAAAATTAGAAGAATGAGCGGATTTGGGCAAAAATTAAACTTTCAATTTCCCGACGGTAAATCCCAATCAAAGATCCCAAATTTAAGGGGCCAAAAACGTATATTGGATAGGAATGGGCCCCTCAAACCCGTATTCAAATAGATGAAAAAGGAAGAAATACAGCAACTCTTTGCCCAATTTGAGCATGCTTGTTACGCACTTAAAGGAATTGATTGTTGGAGTGCGCGAGAGTTGCAAGAAATTCTCGGTTATGCCAAGTGGGATAACTTCCGAAACGCTGTTGATAAAGCCAAAAAGGCCTGCGAAAATGCAGGCGTTGCAGTTTCCGACCATTTTGCCTACGTCAGGAAAATGGTCAGCTAGGGTAGCGGATCAATGCGCGAAATTACAGACATGGTCTTACCCGCTATGCCTGCTACCTGATCGCCCAAAACGGGGATTCCAATAAACCCGAAATCTCCTTTGCACAAACCTACTTTGCAGTACAAACCCGCAAGCAGGAAGTCATCGAGCAGCGCCTGCTGAATGTTGCCCGCGTAACAGCACGGGAAAAATTATCCAAATCAGAAAAGAAACTGTCTGGTCTTATTTATCAACGCGGCGTAGATGAAAAAGACTTTGCCATTATCCGCAGCAAAGGAGACCAGGCTCTGTTTGGGGGGTTCAGCACGGGTGAGATGAAAAAAAAGCTGCAAGTGCCTGAAACACAACCATTAGCAGATTTCCTTCCTACCCTCACGCTGAAAGCAAAAGATTTTGCCACCGAACTCACCAGTCACAACGTCACTGAAAAAGACTTGAAGGGACGGGAAAATATTTCCAAAGAACATATCGACAACAATTTGGCTGTGCGTAAAATATTGATCGAACGAGGGGCACGCCCCGAACAATTGCCTCCCGCGGAAGATGTGAAGAAAGTACAACGTAAACTGGAAGGAGAAGAAAAGAAAGTGCTGAAAGAAGCTAAGGACGGAAAGAAAAAACGATGAAACTTCATATGGACGGCCATCCTTGTGGATTGTCGAACTTATCAGGATGAGTCGCGAGTCAGTGGCGTCAATTTCTTTTATCATTAGGGTGGAATGATAAAAACAAAAATAGGATTATCCGACCGTCCCCCCAGATTCTCCGTCCCGTGACCCCGTGATAAGGCGGCGACCCCGCTGACAAAAGATTTACTTTCAAATTAGCCTTAAAGTTAAACTTGAAATTTCTTGCGATTGATCCATATGCGAATCCATAAAATCGCTATATTTGTTTAACAAATACTATAATAATGGAAAAAGGTTATCTCGGAGAACTGGAGGAATTGATTCTCACTGTTGTAGGCGTATTGCAGGACGAAGCTTATGGCAATGCAATCGTAAAAGAGATAGAAGCACAGGTAAACAGAAATGTAAGCCTGGCCAGTGCGCATGTCACGCTTTACCGGTTGGAAGACAAAGGCTATGTCAAATCGCGGGTAGGAGGTGCCACCAAATTGAGGGGTGGAAGGCGAAAGCGCTTTTTCACGATAACCAATTCGGGATTAGCGGTTCTGAAGTCAATGAAGGATGACCGGGTTCAGTTATGGAGACTCGTTCCGCAACTTAAATAATTAGCATCAACATGGGCTCGGAAAGGGAAAAGAGTGGACCGCCAAAGTGGGCAATCAGGGTTCTTAGTTGGTTTTGTCCGCCTGCGCTGTATGAAACCATCGAAGGAGATTTAATAGAGCAGTTTGAGATTGATGTGCTGGAAGTTGGGTTGAAAAAAGCACGAAAAAGGTTTCTTTGGAATGCAATAAAGTTCATCAGGCCAGCAATAATGCTTAGAAACAGGTATTCACTCCGGACGAATTCGCTCTCCATGGTTGGAAGCTATTTCAAGATAGCCTATCGCCATTTGGCGAATGGTAAATCAATTGCATTAATCCACGTATTGGGGCTTACTGTTGGCATCACCGCATTCTTGCTGATCATTCAGTATCTCAGTTTTGAATTAAGTTATGACCGATTTCAAGCCAACCAGAATGAGATTTACCGGGTGGTATACCAGCAATACGAAAATGGTGCGTTCAGAAATGCTTCCGCAAAGAATTTTCAAGGACTTACCAGTTTACTCGGAGAGCAATTTCCGGAAGTTAAGGCGAGTACCGGGTTCGACCGAACCGCCGAGCAGGCATATTTTCTTTTTGTCGCGAACGGCAGGAAATACTATCAGCAGGGATCTTTTTATCAGGCCGATTCAAACTTTTTCAGGGTGTTTCCTTCCATGCTTTTCCATGGAGATCCTGAGACAGTTCTAGATGATCCACATCATCTTGTGTTATCAGAAAAAATGGCCAAACAAATATTCGGGGAGAGCAATCCGATCGGAAAGAGAATTGAAAACAAATCACCGTCCTATTCGGATGTCACTGATTTTGTGATCTCGGGGATTATGAAAGAGATTCCTGAAAATTCGCATTTCCATCTGAATTTTATAGCGCGAAATACACACGCAGACGAATTGGCACTTTCTAACTATTGGAAAGGACCGCAGGTTTACACTTATCTGACCCTCAGTTCGCATGCGGATCCTGTGGCAATTGCAAATCGACTAAACCTGTTGTTGAACACCCTTGAAAGAGAAAACCCAAAAACTAAAGGCGTGCAAGTGTTCCTTCAATCGGTTGGTGACATTCATCTCCATTCCAATCTACAAGATGAGTTGGAGCCCAATGGAAGTATCATGCTGATTTACATTTTATCAGCGGTAGGAATAGTCATCCTGCTGTTGGCATGGATCAATTTCATCAACATTGAAACTGCCCGTTTTATTTCCAGAACCAGGGAAGTCGGAGTCCGACGCATGATGGGTTCAGGCAAAGGCGATCTTGCCCTGCAATTTCTGGTGGAATATTTCTGCATCTCCCTTGTTGCGCTAACGCTAGCCTGGTCCTTGTTATACTGCATCCTTCCACAATTCAGCTATCTCATCGGCGTACCCATCAAATGTTTTCAATGGAAAACGCCAACCATTTGGATTGAAGGTTTTGGCTTGTTCTTGGCCGGATCGATTATCACCGGCATCTATCCTGCACTGTTTCTGATGAAAATCCGGCCGATGGACGCATTGAAAGGAAACCCTATGGGCGTGACGGGCACCTTAACACGCAAATCACTCATCCTGGTTCAATTCACATGCTCCGTTGCCCTGATGACTTTCCTGCTGGTGATCAATGGTCAGCTTGATTATATGCAATTGACGAACAAGAAGCTCGACCTTGACAAGGTAATTTCGCTCAGAAATCCGACCGTATATGCGAATGAAGATGATAGTGTAAACTTTGCAGAGTATAGCGCCCTGGAGAACAAATTACTCCACAATAGCCTGATAAAAAGTGTCACTACTTCATCCGCAATTCCCGGCATGGAAGTAGATGAAACCTTCACGAACCGACTGAAGCGAAATCTTGCGGACCCCGATAATCAGACCCGCTACAAGATTCTGTTTGTCGATTATAATTTTATTCCATTCTATGACATCAAATTGATGGCAGGCCGGAATTATTCACTGGTCAGCGGCGATGAAGAGAATTGGAACACCGTCGTTCTGAATGAAAGTGCCATTCACGCATTGGGATATGAATCGGTGGCTGAAGCAATTGACCAGGAAATTCATTTTCACCTTTGGGGCGGGGAATTCAAGAAATACAAAATTGTGGGCATCGTTGAGGATTATCATCATGAGTCCATTAAGAAAGCGGTTTATCCCACAGTGCTTTCCCTCAATCACAGTCGCTTCCAACAGGTCTTCTATTCCGTCAAACTCAATGCAGGAAGTAATCCTCAGGATGGTCTTGCGCATATCGAGAAATCCTGGAAGGAGACATTCCCGGATAAGCCGTTCGAGTATTTCTTTCAGGATGATTATTACGACCGGCAATTCAGATCGGAATTGCACTTTGGCAGAATTTTCACCTTGTTTGCCGGAGTAGCAGTTCTTATTGCGATCCTGGGCGTTCTTGGCATGACCTTATTTGAGTCAAACCGGAGATTGAAGGAAATCAGCATCCGGAGAGTGTTGGGAGCCACCGCCTCAAATCTGGTCGCACTCCTTTCAAAGGATTATTTGAAGTTAATTTCATTAGCCGTTGTAATTTCCGCTCCGGTAGTCTATTATGCTGCTTCCGAATGGTTAACCAACTACCCTTCAAAAATAGAAATCAGTATCCGATTTTTCTTTATGCCATTAGTTGTCATGATTGCCTTGGGCATTTTAACCTCCGGATTTCAAATCATAAAGGCGGCAAATACAAACCCGGTAGATCATTTGAAAAATGACTAAACTATCTGACAAACCACCGCGGTTTGCATTGCGTTTTTTGAACTGGTTCTGTCCGTCCAAGCTTTTCGAAACCATCGAAGGAGATTTAATAGAGCAGTTTGAGATTGATGTGCTGGAAGTTGGGTTGAAAAAAGCGCGAAAAAGGTTTCTTTGGAATGCAATAAAGTTTGTGAGGCCGGGAATTATTCTGAGAAACAAGATTTCGACTGAACTGAACGAACTGACTATGTTTCGAAATTATTTCAGCACTACTTATCGACATGCATTAAAGAACAAGGTCAACTTCTTGTTCAAACTTGGCGGGCTTACACTTTCCTTGTTTAGTTTGCTTGTCATTGTCATTTACCTTTCATTTCAATGGTCCTTCGACCGTTATCACAATGACTATCAATATATCTACCGGGTAAATTCAATCCGTGATGAGGATGGAAAACTGGAACCTTATGCAACGGTACCAAAGCCATTAGGACCTGCTCTGAAAGCCGAATTTCCTGAGGTCGTGGCATTTACCAGAGTTGGTCTGGGAGGGGCTGGCACTCTCAAGTACAACGATAAGCTCGTCAGGAGTACCGCCAACCTGGTCGACGCTGACAGCACCATTTTTGACGTGCTTTCATTCAGTTTTGTCAGGGGAAATTCACGTGCCTTGCACCGGCCCGGGTCGATCGTATTGACGCAAAGTCTTGCTGTAAAAATTTTTGGCGACGAGGATCCTACGGGCAAGGTGATTGCCTTATCCGAACAGGGAAACAGGAGATTTGAAGTAACTGCTGTGATCCATGATATACCTGCTAATTCCCACCTGTATATTGACGCGATCATGAATTTTGCGGCCCTCCAGGAATCGTACCGTCCGGAATCAGGTCCCTGGGAGATTTCATGGGACGGGTCGATAAGTCTTTATGTTAAGTTGGCGTCTTCTGCTGATCCTGTGGAGTTCGCAAATAAGGTTATGCCCTTCATAAAAAGGAATCTTCGGAAAACGGAAGAAGGGAGTGAAAAGCGATTTAGTGTTTTTCTTCAGCCAATTACAGATATCTACTTGGGAAGCCCGATGCAAATGTGTTTTATGGTTGGCAAAGTGGGAAGCGCTCTTTATTTCTATGTTTTTTCCTTGCTTGGATTGTTTTTGATCATCATCTCCAGTATCAATTATGTTAATCTATCCATTGCGGATTTTGATAGCCGGACAAAGGAAATGGGCGTTAGAAAAATACTGGGAGCAAGAAAGAGACAAATCGGGTTTCAGGTTTTCATGGACACCGTATTTATTTGCTTGCTGGCCATGCTGATCAGTATTGGCCTCGTTTACTCGCTCTTTCCAAAGATTGCAAATTTGCTAAACTCTGATCTCCAATTCGAAATGTTATGGGATGGAAAGGTGATGGTGCTGGTGGCATTGATCATTTTATTTTTGATAACGCTCTCTTCTGCATACCCTGCCTTTCGACTTTCTTCTCAAAAACCCTTGAAGGACTTGAACCTAGGTCAGGGATTTGGATTAAGAGGCAGGATACTTTTGCTGACCCAGTTTTCTATTTCCATCATCTGTATTTGTGCTACGGTTGTCGTTAGTAAACAACTCCGGCTTTTTAGCGAGAAAGACTTAGGGTATGACCGGAATAACCTTATGTACCTGATCATGCCGGGGCAATATCCTCCGGAGAAGGTAAGTGTTCTTAAAAATGAGATCAGTAAGCTGGCCGGAGTGGAGTCAGCATCCTACACCTGGTACCCGATGACGTCAGTCTATTTTAAAGATTGGTATGATGTTGAAATGGATGGAAAAATGACCAAAATCCTGCTCAATGAAATGTTTGTGGATCATGATTTCTTGCGAACT
>JAYVXP010000103.1:0-6234 GCA_043785125.1 Bacteroidia bacterium | reverse complement strand
CTTTACCTTTGCTGCTCTAAATTTTGGTTCCGTAGTTCAACGGATAGAATAGAAGTTTCCTAAACTTTTGATCCCAGTTCGATTCTGGGCGGGACTACTAAAGCGGGCAAGTCAGAAACATTTTTGATTTGTCCTTTTTTATTTCCTTCTGTAATGTTCGTAAAGAATCGCGGAAAGCCTTTCAAGGGTTTCGATGACCCGCAATACCTCCTGGTCAGAAAGCGCTTTAAAACGCTGGCATTGCCTCACTTGGTTTATCGTAAGTCTCTTCGCTTCCTTTTGCGCTTTCGGCTCCACGGTACCTCCCTTTTTGAAAGGAGATCAAGGTGGTGCGCGAATATTTCAATTGTTCAGAAGTTCGGGCGAAGATGGGGTATCTATTTTCCCAAATCTGCGAGTTCGTCAAGATTTATTCCCTTGGTTTTTGTGACTTTCCAGCCGTTCTTATTTTCAGCACTTGCGTACCAAGTGTCGACGTTATCCTTGTCCACTCGGTAACTCATAATGCTTCCTTGCTGATTTTTGATCGTATCCGACGAATACCAGATAAAAAGCCCATTAGCAACCTTGCCCTTTATTTGATTATTCTGATTTGCCGTACTTCGCTGCCAATCGTGAATGGTTTCGCCCTTTTTTTTATTCTTAGGTCCACTGCGCATGAATACGCCTTCCGAAAGTATGCGATTGGGATTAAATGGTGGCACTGTTATTCTTTCATTCCAGGTATTTTCAAGCGCGATCCTATCCGGATGGGTCGTATGCTCAAAATGGATTATGCTTTTCCCAGAGTAATTCAGCCATTTATGGTCAAACCAATTCTTGATTCTTATTACCCGAATTTCAGCGACGTCGTCTCTCACCGCAATCCGGTTGATTATTTCCTGAACTAAATGAATGAAAACCGGAGCGTCCCCCTCAGCGATCTTTATTTCTAATTGTTTAGCGGGCATTGTCTTTGAATCAAGTTTCACCGTTATTTTTTACTTCTGGGCTGCGAACATGCCGAAAAATGCCAGAAGAGCGTGTTTAAGTGAAATCGCCGTGGAGGGGTGACTTGTGCATTGCTAATTGAGTAGTTTTTGATTGAGAGTCTCCTTTCTTTTCTCTGGAGCTATTTTGATCATAGTGAGAATGAGTTCAGCTAATCTTACTTCGTCAACAGCTATCTGGCCTAGCGAAATATTCAATTCCTGACCCCCAAATTCCTTGCTTAGTCTTGACAACGATTTTGAAAACTTTCCTTTCCTCATTGAAGGCTCGTATTGCTGTTCAACAACCAGGCATACAAATCGTTGACCGGAAATGTCCAACGGATAAGCACCGTGAATAACTTCCCAATTGATGAAGTCAGAATAGGTTGTGCGGTCGAATATACCTATTTCGTTAATCAAGATTTGTGCTCTTCTGTCAAATAAGTGGAAGAATGCAACTGGATAGCCAAGGCCAAAAAATCCAATACTCATCCATCCTACCCATTTAGGGGAATCGGTAAATTTTATAAGTACAAACCCACCAAGGACAAAAATTGAACACAAGAATAGAA
Organism: Bacteroidia bacterium; assembly: GCA_043785125.1. Lineage (GTDB taxonomy): Bacteria > Bacteroidota > Bacteroidia > Cytophagales > Cyclobacteriaceae > ELB16-189. Next base: position 4,691 of record JAYVXP010000103.1, on the reverse strand, counting down.
GTTTCAATGACCTCCACGGTGACTTGTATAGTTTTATTTCCATTACTGATCCTTTAAAAAATGTGCAGCCCAAAACTCAAATAGTCTTTTGGCGACATCCTCAAAATATAATTCTCTACCTCCATCCATTTCTACTATTAACGCTGAGATGTCAAATCCGCGACTAAATGCACTGCTAAACGCACCCTTATGATGAGATGTTTTCTTGAGTTTGGATTTGTAGTCCAACTCCTTGTGCTTTGATCCATTCGTTATATCTCGTATTATTTGAAAGTCCTCACTGATTTCAGATCTGCGCTTTTTTAAATCGTCTATTTCCCTTTCGCCCAATTCTGATTGGGCCCACTCATACAGATGAAATGCCGCAACTGAGAAGTTAATGGCCGCTCCTGATGAAGTGGGTTCTTTAAGAAATGCATCATAGTCCTTCCTTAGTTTATCAAAAAGACCTTTGCTGTCTGTTATGTCAAATGAAAATTGTCCCATCTGAGTTTAAGTCGATGAAGGGTTTACTTTATTCTGTTGCTGATCTCTTGTCCCGATTGAGAACCTAATATGATAAATTCACGTCTTAAATTATCCTGAGTGGTTACATAGACCTTCCCATCATGAGGGTAGTTTCCCATTCCCCATTTTTTGCTTCTGTCGTGTTCTGTTCTAATTATGTCAATCTTGTTAATAATAAAATTGGCCTTATCGATTCTTAAAAAGGATTCAGAGAGCAAATCTACATCCTTTATCCTTTCAACATATTTCATGTTAATGTAGGAATTGGGATTTTGAAGATCGCCGTCAATCGCTAACGGCAGAAGATTGATGATTGGATCAGAGCTCTGAGCACCTATTGGTCCATTGACTTTAATGCCTATAAGTTTTGTATCCGTCAGAAGTATCAAGAATGTTCTATTGAGAATGAGCCAATAGTATTCCATTGCCACAAAATGGTTATTATCCGCAAAATCAAATTCTCCAATCTTCACGTGGCTGTTGCTATATATTGCGTGTCAGCATTGTTGTTATCCCGATCCCAATCACTCCCAGGAGTCCAAATAATCAAATCCCTTGGACTTTAATAATTCTTTGAAAGTTTCCCTTCCCAAACTATCACCAGGTCTGTAATGCCAGTGGTGATAGCCGAATTCAAGGTTGTAAAAATCCTTTGTTTGTTCGAACCCCAGGCCCATAATCTTTTTACCGAAGTGATCAAACAAACTTTCGTCCTTCGTGTGCAACTGAATTTTCTTATGGTCGTCCAGGGTTAAATTTGTCTGCCCGGCAAGAGAGTGCACCACGCAGTCAATGAGTCCATTCTCAAGGGTGGATGTTTTGTTGCTGGTTAGGAAGTTGACTACAGCTTTCTTGTCCACGAAATGTTTGGCAACCCATAGCTCAGTCTTGGCGTCATCCCAATGATTTTGAATGTAAATCCAAAAACTGTCAACCGTAGGTAAGAAATCTATCGTTTTGATAAAAGTCTCGATCAATCTCTTTTTATCAACAACCAATCAACGTCAATACCTTCGTTTGACCGTGTGACTGACTCAACGACTCCGGAACGAAGTAGTTCGTTCTTAAGGACTGTATAATTTTTCTTGATCGAAGGATTGAATGCAATAGCCACCAGGCCATCCTGACGATAGCCCAGGTTTCTGTTTTTCACATGCTCAATCTGTTGGTAGACAACCACTAACCCCATCAAAAGAAAGATCGAGAAAGAATATTGCATTGTGACGAGGATCGTTCTCGGAAGACTTGCATTTTTGCCAGCATGCAGTTTCCCTTTCAAAACTTTCGCAGGTTGAAATGAAGAAAGATAAAATGCCGGGTAGCATCCTGCGATAAAACTCGTGATAATGACCAGAAAGGCTCCGCCAAGCCAAACTTCAAGGGAATTCAAATCCAGGCTAAGTCGGGAACCAATCAGATCATTGTAAAAGGGGAGGGCCAACTTAACGATAAGGATAGCAACTGCAAATGAAATTGATGTAAGCCAGAATGATTCAAGAAGAAATTGACGAATCAGTTCCCACCGACCGGAACCTATCGTCTTGCGGACACCTACTTCACGAGCCCTTTTTTGAGATTGTGCCGTGGATAAGTTCATGTAGTTGATGCAGGCAATTAACAATGTGAGAATGGCGACCCAAGTGAACAGCCTGACATACTCAATTTTTCCACCTGCTTCCTTGCCATTAACGAAATGATCAAACAAATACCACCGGTCCATCGCTTGAAGGAAAATCTCCGGGTTACTGGCATCCTTAGCGTGAGGCTTCAAAATATCCTTTATGGTGTTATTGATTTCGTCTAAAGGGCTACCCGGCTGGACTGTAACATAAATTCTTGGGTAAAATTGATCCCATTTTGTCATAGCATTAGTCAGCCACTCGTCTTTTGATCCCCTGTACTTGATGGGTACCAGGGCCATAAACCAGAATGATGAATTTTTAGGTATGTCCTTATAGATTCCAGTGACGCGCAACTCTGTTTCACGATTGTAGAGAATCGTTTGATTAATCGGATCCTGGTCCCCAAAAATTTCTTTCGCCATGGACTCATTCAGCATAATCGATTTAGGCTCATCCAGAGAATGAATATTCCCCTTTACGATTGGGATATCGAACATGCCAAGGAATTCTTCCGAGACCTCAAGTACTTCGGGGCCGAAGAGTTTGTTTTGATACCCGATATCGTGACCATAGGTGTTATTAGTGAAGCAAGAGTTAGTGATTCTGCTGTCGGCAACCCGCAGGGCTTGATATGCCGGGATGCACATTTCTTCCTCCGTGTTGATTGAACCATTGATACTGCGGTTGACTCTTACCTGAAAAATGTTCTGGTGATTGGCGGCGAAATGATCGTAGGAGTTTTCATAATTCACCCATAAGAGGATTAGTATACTGCTGGCAATTCCAAGAGCCAAGCCGAGAATATTGATAAGGGAGTAAGTCTTGTTGCGACGGAGCGAACGCAGTGCAATCGTAAAGTAATTTCTCAGTAAGGCAAACCCAAGTGATCGGGTTGGAACTTTCCCATTTAGATTTGGATTCTTGGCTGTTTGCATATGGATTGGAACTCTCAGATGCAAATTACAAGATTTGGCAATAACTTTAAGAGTGGAACAGCCCGCGCAACGGAACGTGCCATGGAAGTTGGCGTTCGGAACACACTGGGTTCCGGGCGCCGATTATTAATTGCCCAATTCCTGAGCGAGTCTGTGCTTCTTTCGGTTTTCGCAGGATGGGCAGCGCTTATTTTCCCGGCACTATTGCTGCCATGGTTCAATCAACTTGCGAACCTCACTATGAAATGGAGCGACATTTTTTCACTGTCACATATTGGCATCGTGCTGGCCGTGTCCGTAGTGATTGGCTTGGTGGCATGACTCTATCCTGCATTTTAGATGTCCTCCATTCAATCGCTTGATGTCATGAAGGGGACGTTTGCGTCGGGTTCTCGAGGAGAATGGTTGCGGAAGGTCCTTGTAATGAGCCAGTTTTTTATTGCCACTAGCCTGATTGCCAGCATATGGATTGTCCGAGAACAACCCTCTTTATTAAGAACAAAGACATTGGGTTTGAAAAAGACAATATCGTCGCGATTGATGTACCCATGGATTCCTTAGTCCTGACCAACCTAAACGCTTTTATGGAACGATTGAGAACAATCCCCGCATTCTCGGTGCACTAGCACTTGGTATCGTCTTGATCGGGAACCCAATCATTTCAGTCCGACTCTCGAAAATGCCGATGGCACGATATTCCAGATGGGAACAGATCTGATCGAAGTTGACTTTGATTTTTTCAAAACTATCGAAGCACAGTTTTTGACCTGATGCAACTTCAGTCCTGCCTTACCTGGCGATCTTAAGCGTTCCGTGATCATCAACGAAACGGCCATGAAGAAATTCGACTGGAAGGATCCCACGCAATGCAAGTTTGTAAAATGGAGCATCCACGATGCGGATGTTCCCAAGAGGAATGTTATTGGAGTGGTGAAGGATTTCAACTTTGGACCACCCTATCAGGTTGTCAATCCGCTGATCATATTTCCAAGTGCGGATCCAGGATCAACGGTTTACACCCGGATCAGCGGTGGCTCGATCCCTGAAGGTCTGGAAGATCCACCGGTCATGGAAGGAATTTTTTCCTGGGTATAACGTTGAAATCAGTTTCCGCGTCAGACATTGGCCAATCTCTACAACAATGAAGAACGGTTTCTAGTCCTACTGACTTTACTTCAAAAAAGTAAAATATGAACAGACTCAAACAGACTTCTAGATTGAAGACCATCAGGTTTTCCTAACGTAAATTCATGGTTCATCTTTCATTAAATTCTTAACTTTGGGAATGAGACTACTCCATAAATTCAACTGTTATTGATGACCTGCTTCAAAAAATTAAAATATGAACAGACTGCTTAAGGAGATGATATTATGGATATTTATTGTTATGCCATACGTTTACCTTTTAATAATTTGGAATGGTCTTCCGGAAAAGGTTGCGGTACACTTTGACCTGCACGGAAATGCAAATCGTTGGGCTGGTAAAACGACACTTTTAATTCCTGCTACAATTGGAATTGCAGTCTACTCCTACTTTGTCATGTAAAAAAAAATGGGTGAAGAATCAGCATTTGACGGCTCAGAATGCTTATCTTCACCCTTGTAATAAAGCAACCAAATATAGCTG
>JAYVXP010000102.1:0-6245 GCA_043785125.1 Bacteroidia bacterium | reverse complement strand
CCTTGCGCTATCCGGCTCACCACCAGAAGATCTCTTCCCAGAAGACTATCAGCGATTTCAAAAAAATAATTATCCTCTACTTTGTGGACAGTAAAAAGTCCCTTTCTTGTAATCGCATTTGACTTTATGATGTTGTGATAATTGCGTGGAGCGGTGAGTTGGGTATTACCTGCAGGAACGGATGCGGGAGTCTCCATTTTTGCCGTATCCAGATGTGATTGCTGTATCGTTTGGATCTGAGCAGACACTGTCATTGATCCGAGAACGCCAACTAAAAAAATGAGCTTTTTTACTCCAATCATAGGCATGAAATCGTTTAACTTCAACACTACTCCAACAATTGTCCCCAGGCGTTCGATTATTATGGGGTCGTCCAAGAAACGGACGGGTCTCAAAGACAGTATAACCCCGTTGCAAAAAATAAGATTCCACCAACAAAACCTTTCGCCGGTTAATAAATGCCTCTTATCGGCATTTATGGTCATACTATGCAATCTGGTCTTGTTAGTAAAGGCCGGTTCCTCCTTTGTGTAGCGGGTTGAGATTCGAATATTACCCAGACTACAGGTTAAGCCAAGGCACTCTTATTTGCTTGCTGATTTTCGTATTTTCAGCCCTTGAAATTATTTCCTCATGATAGTTGATTTGCGCAGCGACACGGTCACCAAGCCTACACCCGGCATGTTGGACGCAATGATGCAACATCAGCGTCCTCCAGCGATACTTTTAATTCATCATTGCCTCGTGAAGTGCGTACTTAGGTTCCAGTATCTCGGGCGTATCGGAATAGACGATCAGAAAGTCCTCGCCATTGAGGATGCCCATGATGCGGTGCCGGGTAGTTTGTGCCTTGGCGGTGAAGATGGACAGGTTCTCCCCGACTAACCGGTTCATGAGAGTAGACTTGCCCACATTGGGCTTGCCGACAATGCTTACAAAACCGGCTTTATGGGATGAATTCATAGGCTTAAGCCACAAACGTACGCACGATTTACCTTCGTTTCCCGGTAAGGATCAATTGGAAACAAAGCTTAACTGGCAATGAACCGCATCAATAAATAAGCGCCGCTAAGTTGAACCCTCAAGAGATCCGCCCGGATACACGATGGTATAACTGAAGCCGCCTTATCCGCGGCCATGTGTCAATGAGAAGTGTATGCCAAGCGGATGGTTCTAATAGTGGACGTGGCGCCCAGACCGTTCATCGTGCAAACATGCTCGTCACGGAGTAATGACCGGTCCCTTCTGACAACTGGAATACCTTGTTATTAATAGCATAAAAAGGTATGGTCTTTGTCCCAATTACAAAAAATCCGGCCACCACAAGATCATCCCCCAGTACGGCACTCCCAACCAGTACCGTTCGGGTGGTCCCATCGGACAGTGTGATGACCTTATCATTGGTCCATATCTTGGCCACCGCAATGCCTCTATCATTGTTTTCATACCCTGTCAACAACACATCATTTCCGGCAAGGGTCATGGCATAAGCAACTGCCTGGCGGGTTCCATCCGTGACTTGTCGTAAAACACCGTTTTTTCGATACATGATCATGTTGAGAGCCGTCGTGGGATGCGATCTGCGACTGAGCACATGAACATCCGCCCCATTCACAATAATATCTGTAATAACCTCAGCATCATTCGGGGCAGAGATTACTGTCCCTGTCCCGTTTTTCCAAATGGTTGCGACCCCTTGGGTGTCGCTGACGCCGACGTACCCACCGACATATATGTCACCATTCGAGACTGCAATGGCCGACACATCAGTATTAAAAGTGGTCGAAGCGGTCAGGCCTACCCCTGCTCCGTTCTTCCAATACTTAGCCATCCAGTTACTGCCATTATATTCAATCCCGGCGACATAGACATCACTACCCACTACAGCAATATCTTCCGCGTTCCCCATCGTGCCATTGGTTAGGGGGTAGGGCACTTTGTTGTTCCAATAAGTGGGAATTAATCGGAAGTTCTGGTAAACATTGCCAGCCACATAAAAGTCATTTCCGGAAACCACCATCGCACTGGCTGATGTGGAATTGGTAACATCAGATATGGAATCAAGTTTGCCATTTTGCCACCACTTAATGGTCGTTTTTCCAGGCCTGAGGTCTGTCGCCAATAAATAGATTTCATAAAATCTAAAGGTTGGACCATCTATCACACCACCGCTTGTTGTAACCGAAATCGGCCCTGTCGTTCCCTCAGGTACGGTAACGACTAGTTCCTTTGCCGTTGCGCTTTTTACCTCGGCAGCAACTCCGTTAAACTTAACCGTATTAGCAGAAGCCTTCGTATCAAAATTACTGCCCGCTATAGTGACGTCCATAGTGGCTATCCCACCAACTGGTGTAATGCTTGTAATGGCGGGCGGAGGCGCAGGATCATTTTCGTTATGACAAGACTCCAGGCATACACTCGTTATTATGGCTAATAGAATCCAGACCCTCTGCAGATGTTTGGCCATGTTTTCAATAGAATAATTATGTAACAACGTTAAGCAATTCATTTCACTTTGTCATAATATTGAAATTAATGAAATAAAGGTACATCCGGTTGATTTCAAAATTAATAGAAATTACTTTTGCAAAACAGATCCATACTAGCCCACCAATGATTCTGAAAAAGTTTCTATTTCTCTTATTTGTATTGCCCCCGCTCCACTCACTTTTTGGACAGCGAATTACTGTGGCTGTCACTGTTCAATATGGCTCTTATCGCATGAAAGACCTGCAGGATCTTCAGAATGAGCAAGCTTCAACGATCTATGATTCACTAAAAACCAGAACAAATGTCTTGTATGCATTTCCCGCATATAGCGGCGGACAGTTAAGCGTTGGTTATACAAAACAGCGAAGGTACTTCCATTTCACAGCAGCCTACAACGCCACAGGAGGCCGGCTTAGCTATGAAGATTATTCCGGGAAAATAAAAATTGACAAAAGGATTGAGGGCTACTCGGTTGCTTTGGGATATGGATATTCGGTTTTTGATACGGGAAAGCTGAAGGTCTATCCATTTCTATCCATGGGGGCGACTTATTCAAAACTCACAACGGAAAATCTAGTAGAGATCTACGTTAGCAGCGAAAAAACTTTTGTTTCAAATACGTATTCCAGCCTTCAGTTTTTTCTGAAGCCCGAGCTTATGCTCGAATGCTACTTAACCAAATCCATCTTTATAGGTGGAAGCGTCGGTTATTTCCAACAATTGTCTGCAACATCACAAAAAGATCAGAATGGAACCCGTCTGACTGGAAAGAACAACAATGATGTTCACGCTGATTGGAGCGGGTTGCGGATCGGTGCAGGAATTGGAATTCAAATCAATCGCACAGAATGAACAGGGTATTGCTTTACATAATCTTGGGATGCCTGGCCATCTGCTGTCAATTTCCAATGAAGAAGGAAAGCTTCGTCGAGATATCCAAAACTGCCAAGACCGACGTGAAGATCAACCTAGGCAGCCTTCCCGATACCATTGTGGCCATTCAGGACGTAACTATTCATTATAACTTGACTGTTACCGGTACACCAGCCGGAAGCATTTATATGCGCATCGGAACGGAGGTGCATTACATAGGTCAGGCCTTCAAGGGGGCTTTCACGATTTCAAAATTATCAGGACCCACCGACCGCGCAGGTTATCTGCCATTCGAATTTTTTGTTCTGGCTACGACCGGTACGGGCAGTCTGGCTGATAACGGCCAACGCGAAGTGGTAGTTTATTCCGTTAAGAAAACGCTTTACTATGATCACACACCAGCGGTACCCATGGTAATTGAAAGCGTAAAGGTCGCCAACGGATCCCTGCTGGTGTCATGGCAAAAATATCCATTTCTGAATTTAGGAACACTCACCCTTCGAAAGACTATTCAACGGGAGACTGACCAAGTTCATGCGGATGAAGTGATTGATGCCAATGCCACTTCCTTTGTGGATCATTATATTCTTGCAGGCAAAGTGACTTATCAATTGATTTCAACCAATAACGTGGGTTACACAAAGACCAGCAATCAAGTGAATTATGATTTGAATTACAGTGGAAAAATTCTGGATTTCAGTTCCACCAACACCGGGAAGCTGGTTGTTCGGTGGCGCAAGGTGCCGCTTGTCAAGAACCTGTTTGCTTATAAAATTGTGGACAGCGATGGCTACCCTATATTCTCCACAACAAACCCACTCGACACGGTGGCTACGCTGAATTTTCCGTTTGGGACTGAGAAGGCGGTCAAATTGGAGATGCTTTCCAATGGAGGGGGTTCTCCTTATGATCTTGTGAACGCAGGGAGAATCTGGTTGGGTAAAAAGATTCCAACTTTCAAATCCGTTGTTTATGATGCAGTACAAGATCGGTTTTTTTACCTGAATCCTCCCTACCTGATCAAGGATACATCAGGAAAGCGTGACAGCATTGCCTTTGACTATGATATTACGCGATCAGCGCCCCTATCGGCGGATGGCAATGCGATTTACCTAGCCAAGGGAGACAACATTTATGAATTCTCAACCGCCAACCTTTCCCTGGTAAAGACTTATACCCTGTCCAATGTATTTTTTGGATCGTTTATCTCATCTGGAAACAAGCTTATTGGTATGGGTTATTTCAGATTGGTAGTTTTTGATAAAGTATCTTCGACAATCGTTCAGGAATACATAGGAGATTACGGCCCTCCTGATTTAACCAGTGATCCCCATTACATCATGAGCGAAAACACAAGTAGTGTATGGCTTCATACCCTTAATCAAAATGGACTCATTGTAAGTTCCAAATCAGCATCCGGACGGATAGGTGCTTCAGGCGCCAATGGACAGATTCTTTACGTATTCAATAACACGTCCATATTCAATCCCACGATCAGGAGGACCTATACCTTTCCCAATTTTGACTATGTGACCGGAAGTGACGTGCAGGTCAGTATCTTGCCTGTCAATGTCGATAAAGCGATGAAAATTATACTAAGTGCAAACGCTTTCAATGCATCGGTTATTGATATGGAGTCATTGCGAATCTTGGCTGACTTCCCCATCCAGAGTTACTCAACCATGTTGGCTGGGGGCGTTGTATTTAGTTTGACACCCACGGTTGCCTACGCATTGAAAATACGTTGACATATGTCTGTATCGAGGGTTCCATCCTTACCTTTGTGTCTGTTCCATTCCGAAGCAAAGGCTGCGTACGTTTGAATGAGCAAACTTCTGGCGACCGTCTTAATCCTGCTCTGCAAACTTCTTGACTTTTCGCGCAGATTTTGGATTCTCTGCCCTCTTAACCTTTTTGACCGAAGCATACGCAGATATTCTTCCCCCGGCTGTTGGCACCCGGTGTTAATAAAGCTTCAGGAGCGGCATGACAGCGATGGGTATGGTTTCGATCATGCGTGTTGCCGTGTTTTCCCATCGGTATGGACAACTGCCGGGTGATCAGGACAGCGATCGTCTGTCCCGCCCTTTCTCATTTTACTACCTGATTTTCGTACTTTCAGGACTTGAAATGAGCCAACGATGATCATTGATTTACGCAGTGACACAGTCACTAAACCAACGGCCGGCATGCTGAAAGCGATGATGCAGGCAGAGGTAGGTGATGATGTGTTTGGAGAAGACCCCACAATAAAAAAGCTAGAGGAAAAATGCGCACAACTTCTTGGAATGGAGGCATCCGTTTTTTGTCCTTCCGGAACAATGACGAATCAGATCGGGATAAACGTGCTCACGCGGCCATTCGATGAAGTGATTTGTTACAAAGGCGCTCACATTTATAAATACGAAGGTGGGGGTCTGGCCGGCAACAGTCATGTTAGCGTGCGACTGCTGTCAGGCGACCGGGGACGGTTGTCGGTTGCGGAGATCGCTGCGAATATTAATTCAACAGATTCGCATTACCCTGTTTCATCCGTAGTAGCGCTGGAGAATACGGTCGTGCGGGAGGCGGGAAGCTATTATACCTTAGCGCAGATTAAAAATGTGTCGGAATTTTCGCGGTCGAAAGGATTAAAACTCCACCTCGACGGAGCGCGGTTCTTCAATGCTTTGGTTGAAACAGGAGATCGCTCACAAGATTACGGACGGTTTTTTGATACGGTCTCCATATGCCTTTCAAAAGGATTGGGATCACCCGTCGGTTCAGTACTCGTTTGTAAAAAGGAACTGGAACCAAAAGTCAGGAGGATGCGCAAGGCATTTGGCGGAGGCATGCGGCAGGCAGGATTTCTGGCTGCAGCGGCCCTCTATGCACTGGATCAT
>JAYVXP010000101.1:0-6261 GCA_043785125.1 Bacteroidia bacterium | reverse complement strand
CTGTTAAGGAAAGCCCTTCCGGACAACTTTGGGTGGCCAGTTCCAGCGGGTTGGGCCGGTACCAGGAAGCGCATGATAATTTTGTATGGTACAAACGGACCGATGGCTTGTCCAGCCAATATATTTTGAATTTGGATTTTGATGAAAAGGGTGGTGTGTGGTGCGGCACCAGCGGATTTGGCGTAAATTACTTTGATGGCAAAAAATTTACTGCCTTTTCTATTGAGGATGGACTCCCCAGCCGTAATGCCAATTCCATAAAATATTTTAAAAAAAATAAATCACTTTATGTGGGATCGGAATTTGGATTGAATGTGATTCATCAAAACAAGGTGAGCAAAATTGCCCTGCCGGAATTAGACAACACATCCATCATTTCCATTCATACCTACAATGACTCATTGCTGATGTTGGGTACCACCGGCGCAGGCATTGCCATGCTCAACCCGGTTTCGGGAAAGCATAAATTAATCACTACTAAAGAAGGACTGCCTTCAAATTTCATTTATTTTGTCGCGCAAGATCAGGAAAAAGATGTTTGGATTGGCACGGAAAAGGGCATTACACGAATTCAGCTCAACGCCCAGCTGGAAATCATTGAAAGCTTGCACTATGGTTATGAAAATGGGTTGACCGGATTGGAAACCAATCAGGATGCGTTTTATCTTGGCAAGGAGAAGTACTTCGGACTTATTGACGGAGTTTACCAATACAATGATTTCACAAGCCTGCCATTCAATACCTATGACCTGCATTTGACCGATGTAGAGATTTTTTACGGTGAATTTTCCAGCCGCCGATACGCTGACAGCAGCTTTAGTTTTTACCGGATACCCTACCATCCTTCCCTGCCCCCGGATAAAAATCACATTACGTTTCGTTTTAACCGTGTTGAAAAACGCTATCCCAAGTCGATCAAGTATCGCTATTTTCTGGAGAATTTTGATAAGACCTGGTCGCAACCGTCCTCCCTTGGCCAGGTGACTTACAGTAATCTGCCACCGGGTGATTATGTGTTGGAAGTTGTGGCCACTAATAACCGAGGGAGATGGGATACAATACCTTTGCGGTATTCTTTTATTATTCAAACACCCTTCTACCAACGGGCGGTTTTTATTGTGGGGGCCGTGATCCTTGGCTTTGGGCTTACTATTCTTGTCTTGTATCTCAATGTGCGACGTAACGTAAGAAAAATGCTTGAGGTGGAACGTATCCGGCAACAGGAGCAGGACAGTTTGCGTAAAGAAATTGCACGCGACTTTCACGATGAAATGGGCAACCAATTGACTCGCATCATCAATTACATCAGTTTGATGAAACTAAGTGGTAATGGGCACGCCAAGGAATTGTATAACAAAGTAGAGGAGTCAGCTAAATACCTGTACACGGGCACCCGTGATTTTATATGGAGTATTGATCCGGGTAACGACGAATTATCCAAAGTGTTTATTCACATCCGCGACTTCGGCGAAAAATTATTTGAAGAAAAAGGTATTCAGTTCAGGGCATTCAATGAAGTAAGGGAACTGGCCCGCATACCCTATGGCTTCAGCCGTGAAGTAAATCTGATCATCAAGGAAGCCATGACGAATACATTTAATCATTCCCAGGCGACAAACGTGTCTTTTACGTTGGGGCAGGACGGTGACCAATGTGAATTGAAACTGGAAGACGACGGGACAGGCTTTATCCCTGAAAAGGTAGATCGCAATGGCATAAAAAATATGCAGACCAGAGCCGATCGAATGGGCGCGATACTCCATATTCAAACAAGCCCCGATCAGGGGACAACAATCAGGTTACTTTTTCCTAAAACTAAAACAACTAAATCATGGCCCTCCCCGCAAAAAAAAGAGTTTTAATCATTGAGGACGACCCGGAAATCCGGCACAGCTTTGAGGTCATAGTCAACAGCTCCCAAAACTTTCAGGTCATCAACACCTATAATAGCTGTGAGGCAGCGATCAAGCACCTCACTACGGATAGGCCGGAGATTGTGCTGATGGATATTGGATTACCAGGTGGGATGAATGGAATCCAGGGAACGAAGATTATAAAGGAGAAAAGCCCCGGTACGGAAATCGTTATGGTCACGGTATATGAAGATAGTGAGCTGGTGTTTGAGGCGCTGAAGTCTGGTGCCTCAGGATACATCACCAAAAGCGCCAACTACCAGGAATTGCTGGCAGCCCTGGAGGAGATTATCCGCGGCGGCGCCCCCATGAGCAGCAAAATAGCCAGGATGGTGATTGATAATTTTCACGTCAACCTGAACAGTCCACTGACCAAGCGCGAAACAGAAATTCTGTCGCTGATCGCAGAAGGGAAAACCTATACGCAGATTTCAGAACAACTTTTTATTTCAAAAGAAACCTCCAAGACCCATATCAAGAACATTTATTTCAAACTTCAGGTGAAATGCAAGTCGGAGGCGATTGCAAAGGCAAATTTGGAGAAACTCATTTGACCTTAAACATAATACTTAGGACTCTAATATCGCTGCAACACCCATTCCTCCCGCCGTACAAATCGAAATAAGTCCGCGACTTCCTTTGCCTTTTTGCGCAAGCAATTTTGACATGGCTCCCACAATGCGTGCGCCCGTGGCCCCAAAAGGATGGCCCAACGCAACACTGCCGCCTTTTACATTCATCTTCGTGCGGTCGATGGAACCCAGTGCCTTATCCAGCCCCAATTCATTTCTGCAATATTCATCGTTTTCCCAGGCTTTCAAGGTGCACAACACCTGACCCGAAAAGGCTTCGTGAATTTCATAAAAGTCAAAATCCTGGAGTTTTAGACTATTGCGCTTTAATAATTGCGACACAGCAACGGTAGGCGCCATCAGCAAACCTGCACCGTGGACATAATCAACAGCTGTAGCTTGCGAATCAACAAAATAGGATTGTACCGTAAGATTATTTTCTAGCGCATATTTTTCTGATGTCAGCAATGTCGCCGCTGCACCGTCCGTATAAATAGTGCTGTTACCGGCCGTGAGACTGCCGGTAGCACTTTTATCAAAGGCCGGTTTTAATCTGGATAATTTTTCGAGACTGGTGTCCTCGCGAACGATCGTGTCACGCGTGGCTCCCCTAAAGGGTACGATCAGATCTGCATAAAACCCTTCGCGGTAAGCTTGTGCGGCTTTGATGTGACTTTCGTAGGCCAGCATATCCTGTGCCTCGCGGCTGATACCCCATTCCTTAACCATTTTTTCGGTATGCTGTCCCATGGACATACTTGTGCGGGGTTCTACAATTCCCGGGAAAACAGGGGTGAGATCTTTTAGGCCGATGCGCAAAAATTTTGAAATGCGTTCACCGAAACTTTTGGCGTTGTTAAAGTCAATCAGTTTCCAGGCCAGCGCTCTTTTAACCATGACCGGCAAGTCGCTGTTGGTGTCGCTACCTCCGGCTACGCCCGATTCGATTTGACCGGTCGCGATTTTCAAAGCAATGAGATTAATGGTATCAAGGCTCGTACCACATGCACGTTGAACATTGAATGCGGGCGTACGAGGATCCAGATCACTACCCAGAACCACTTCCCGCGATATATTCCAATCCAGCGAGCTCTTCATAACGGCTCCGAAGGACACGTCGCCAAGTAATTTGCCTCCCAGGTTATATTTTTTAACCATGGCTTGTATTGAAGCCGTCAGCATCTCCTGATTGGTTGTTCGGGAATATTCCTTAAACGATTTTACGAACGGGATTCGCATTCCACCGATTATCGCTACTTTCTGATTTGTGTTTAACATTTCTTTTTGAATCTTGAAATGAAAAGTTATGAAATTTTTACCGAAGTCATGGTCAAAGAACCGCCAATGGCTTTGTCATTAAATAATGAGACATTTTCGTTCTTCTCTTTCAGGGCCAGAGAATAGATCAGCGGCAAATAATGCTCGGGCGTTGGAATCGCCAACATGGCTTCCTTACCCAGGCGTTCGTAGTGCACCAGCGAAGGGTGATCGTTGTTGAGTATCAGGTGTTTGAATTTTTCATTCATCTCATTTGCCCAATCATAGCCGCCGCCGTTGATCATCTCCCATGACACCATTCGCAGGTTGTGTACCATGTTGCCGCTGCCGATTATCAAAACACCTTTCTTGCGCAAGGCTTGCAATTCTTTTGCGAGGTCATAATGATATTGAGTATCCTTGGTATAGTCAATACTCAACTGCAAGACAGGAATTTTAGCTTCGGGGTACATGTTTCGAACAACCGTCCAGGTACCGTGATCCAATCCCCAATCGTGGGATAGTTCCACTTTTGTCGTGTGGATCAATGATGCAGTTTCTCTTGCAAGGACCGGATCTCCCGGGGCGGGATATTGAACCTCAAACAATGCTTTCGGAAAGCCGCCAAAATCATGGATTGTTTTAGGGTGATCCATTACGGTGATGTGTGTGCCGCGGGTAAACCAATGCGCTGAGACCACCAGCACTGCTTTGGGAGTTGGAATTTCATTGGCCATGTTCTTCCATCTCTGACTGAATTCATTGTCTTCGATACCATTCATGGGGGAACCGTGCCCGACAAAGAGAACTGGCATGCGTTGATCCTGTTGGGGTAAATTATCGGTGAATTTTTTAAATGAACTTAAGGTGGTCATGGCGGAAAGAGTAGTTAAGTAATCAAGGAATTCCCTTCGAAGCATAAAACTAAAGAGGCCGTGAGGAACTCATTTTCGTATTTTTTGTACTGATTTTCAATGTTGAGAATAACTATTGTATATACAATTATCTAACGACAGGGTTGTCGGTAAAGTTCAGAAATCTAACCGATTTAGGTCAAAGAACAGGAATTTGTACCGATATGATTTAGATCATCTTTTCAAATCATAGATATCATGGTTTGGCGAAAACGGGAGGGATACCTTCGTTTCCGGGGTTCGACGGAGGGAAATAAAAGAGAGTTTAAAATAATTTTGTGCGCGTAGCACTTGGAATGACTGGGAAACCATTATTTGAATCTGGAAAATGAAAAATAGAATTTGCGCATTCGGAATCACATTTTTTGTGTTAACGGGATGTGCTATGAGAATCCAAACCAGTTATGATCACCGGGTTGATTTTAGCAAGTATAAAAGTTTTTGCTGGATGAAAGGGTGCGAGTTTGTTTATTCCGGACCAAAATATCTTGCCGATAGCCTTGTACGTAGTTATTTTAAAAAGGCAATCCTAGATGCAATGGCCACCAAAGGGATTGTTTATAATACCGACTATCCCGATTTGTTAGTGGATCTCCACATTACCGTGGAAGACATGACTGAAGTGATCTTCCACCGGGATCAAGCAGCGCAAATGTCTATTCTTCCTTTGGCCGATCCCGAGGTAATTAATTTTTTGAAAGGCACCTTGGTGATCGACCTGGCCGACCGAATGGAAAGTCGCATGGTATGGAGGTCGGTTGCGATGGAGTACATGGACCTTCATCCGGAACTGACGGAAAAAAACATCAAAAAAGGAATTGTCAAAGTCCTTAAAAATTTCCCTCCGATCCCTAAATCCGGGGATGCTGCTGAAACGAAATGATATCTTAATTTATTTTCGCGAGACTCATTACATGCATTTTGTTTTGGAACTATTTTATGTGAATCACCGTCAAGAAGATTAGGTCTTAGGCGTAGAGACTCTCTTTTTGCTCATTGACTTTCTCACTCGATATGTATTCATCATACGTCATCATCTTATCGATGAAACCGTTGGGCGTGACTTCGATAATGCGGTTGGCTACGGTTTGGGTAAACTCATGGTCATGGGAAGTGAACAGCACCGTTCCGGGAAAATCGCGCAGTGCATTATTGAAAGCCTGGATGGATTCCAGGTCCAAATGATTTGTTGGTTCGTCTAAGATCAGCAAGTTGGCACCCGCGAGCATCATTCGTGAAATCATGCAACGCACTTTCTCGCCACCCGACAGTACGTTACATTTCTTAAATACTTCTTCCCCTGAAAATAACATCTTCCCTAAAAAACCCCGGATGTAGGTCTCATCTTTTTCATCATCTGAAAATTGACGTAGCCAGTCGATGAGGTTATCATCAGATTGAAAATAGGCTTCATTATTACCAGGTAAATAGGCCGTGGTGATGGTTTGCCCAAACTTGAATTCACCATGACCAGCCTGGCGTTCATTTACAAGGATTTGAAAGAGTGCAGTGATGGCCAGGCTGTCCTGACTTATAAAAGCAATCTTATCACCCTTGTTGACATAGAAGTCAAGTTTCTTGAATAGCACCTTTTCTTCCGAAGAG
>JAYVXP010000100.1:0-6287 GCA_043785125.1 Bacteroidia bacterium | reverse complement strand
GATAGATCAGGTTATTGAAAAACTTCTTGATCAAATACCCAGATATCAAAAACTAATTCAAAATCAGCTAAAAAGGGTAACTTGACAAAGTAGGACTAGTAGTTCAATATGTGTTTTATTTAAAAATTCAAAACAGTTTTCGCTGCAATAAGTTACCGTAAAATTTTCCTGCGTTACGGCAAGTAAAAAACCATGGGGCTGAATACTACCGGGTATATGAATGGGTTCACTTTCGCAGTTAGTGATGGTTACTACATCTTTATTTACTATACTTTTAATGTCCATACAGTGTAAATGTTGGTGGAATATTGCTTAATACACTATCTATAATTTTAAAAGTGTTTATGGCACCTGTTATTATTTGCTGTTCCTCAAAATCTGATTGAGGCAAGGCGGTTAGCTGTTGTAAAAATTCTTTCCACATGCTTCCGGTTTTATGCTGGTGTTGTCAGTGATGATAATGCTGACTCCACACTTTTATGTTTGCTTACGCTGTTCGGTTTTCAGCTTCCCCGTTGTTTTTGCTGTTAGTCTAATACCTCGCACTTAAAGCCATACTCCTTTACGAGTATCATTATCCTTAACGCCTCCATATTGTCTCCTTCAACTCTCAGCACCTTATCACAATCTGAAAGGTCAAAATTTATTTTAACCGATGGGAAGGCTTCAGACAAAACACATAGCAGCATTTTGCTCTGTGCCTTTTTCTGAACATTTGTTTTAAAAGCTTCAACCATTTCTTAACAGATTACTTATTTATGCTACCTGCATTTTGGTTGGTGGTTATCCTTACTTATTCTTCGATGTTAATAGTAGTTCACCCAACTGTTGTAAGCACATAGCAAAGCCTCCCTGAAAGCCCATTTCAATCATCTTCTCTAAGCGGGCAAGGGAGTCATTGTAAATAGAAATACTGACTTTTGTCGTTCCGTTTTGTTCTCTGAAATTCAAATCCCATTCAGAACCTGGCAATTCAGGATTTTCATCTTTGTCTGCAAAAGCATTCAACATTTTGAAATGCGTTTTTGGACTAATGGAAGTATATTTCTGAATGGACCAGCGTTCTTGTCCTTCCGGGCTTACCATAGCATAAAATCTTCGTCCGCCAACTTCAAAATTCATAGATTTTGTTTTTGAGGCCCAGGGTTTAGGTGCCCACCATTGGTCAAGAATTTCCGGTTTGGTAAAAGCATCCCATACCAGCGAAAGGCCGGCATCAAATTCTCTGTTTACAGATACCGTTTTTGTTGATTTGTCAACGGTGAAATCAAATAGCAAATTGTTTTTCATTTTTTATTGGGTTTTAGTTTTGATAATACATTATCGAGTTGATGAAAGCGGTCTTCCCAAATCTTCCTGAATTTTTCTAACCATTTGTCAATTTCTTTCATTTTATTAATCTCAAGTTGATAGTAGATTTCTCTTCCCTGGTACTCTTGTTTCACCAACTCACACTCCGTTAAAATTCTCAAATGCTTTGAAACGGCTTGTCGGGTTGTATCAAAATGCTCTGCCAGGGAATTAGGTGTCATAGCCTGTGCAGCGATCAGCACCAGGATTGCCCTTCTTGTAGGATCGGCAATAGCTTGAAAAATATCTCGTCTCATAGTACGTGGTTTTATGTGCAACTATTCGGTTGCAAACATACGCAACTGATTGGTTTCTCAAAGTTTATTTCGAAATTTTATTTATAACCATGAAAATTCGATGGAATTTCCTTGTTTTAGTAATGTTTTTAGCGATTTAGGGTTTGGCTTGCCTACCGACAGGTTTGCTATCGCGTAGTCCCGATGGCTATCGGTAAGCGCGGCTATGGCATATGCCAAAAGCGTGGGGCATTCGGTGGAGAATCTTATTAAAATGCGAAGTCAGTTGTATTAATTTTGAATCCGCTTCACGTCTTTAGTTTTCAATCTGGATAGGTATCGGGACAAATTGTTTACGAATTCGCGCACTTGTCCAAGGGGAATTTTTGTTGATAGACTGTCGCCAGCCAGGGTTGATTATTAAATATCGACATTTGTTCATTCAGCACAAATAACAACTGGGACAAAAATGCCAACCACAGTATGGTAGTGATAACAAATGGTACAGAATTGTCCGAAACCATTGAGAAGCGTATTGCGAATTGATGTGCTATATTGATATTCTCGATCGTTCAAATCTAATCTCAATTCGTGTTAATCCAGGCATGCCTCACAACGTGTGTTTATGCAGCGCCGGAAATAGGAGGGCTTAAAAATGAAGAGCATGCGGTGGGGCATTTTTCATTGGCAACTTTCTCCACTTACACTACACTGAGCACACTCTTTGGTTGGCTTTGGATGCGGGTCGGTGGTGTGGCCTGCCAAAGTGTGTGCGGCTTAGTGTGTCATCTGTCATTTCTAAATCTTTTATACTCTCTGTTAAGTTACTCAGATCTCAACGAATCCACTGGGTTTACCAATGCTGCTCTAATAGATTTGAAACCGATAGTCAAAAACGCAATGATGAAAGTCACTGCAAGGCCTATCAAAAAGATCATCGGACCCAATTCAATTCTATAGGCGCCTTGTTCTAAAATTTTACTCATTACAAAGCCAGCGGCAGGCGCAGCTATCGCAAAGGCAATTAAGATCAATTTTACAAACTCCTTTGAGAAAAGGAATACAATACTTTCCACCGATGCGCCCAATACTTTGCGCACACCAATTTCTTTTGTCTTTTGGTTAGCCATAAAAGTGACTAGCCCAAACAGCCCCAAGCAGCCAATAAAAATGGCAATGGAAGCAAAGATGCTAAGCATGATCGATGCCTTACGGTCACCTTGATAAAGATTCCTGATTTGCTCATCCAAAAATTCATAACTAAAAATATATTCTGGATAAGCTGACTCCCACTTGGTCTGCACTCGCTGAAGAGTGGCTTGCATGTCTGTTGGATTTAGTTTAATCGAGAGACTATGAAAGCCATTCAAGTAATTAAATAAAATAACAGGCTCAATCGGATCGCCCAAAGCCTGAGTGTTGAAATCTTTAACAACGCCCACTACGGGTAGACGATGATCCCAAAGAATGATTTCTTGCCCGATAATTTCTTGATTACTTTTAAATCCAGCCATCTTCACCAATTTTTCATTGACAACAAAGCCAGCCATAGTGTCCAGGTCAGTAAGAGGTTGACCCGCCAAGAGTTTAATCCTGTACAAGCTCAGATAATCACCATCAACTTGTTTTATCTGGGTGTTGAATTCATCGTCTCTTCCAGCGACTTTAAACGAGGTACCAGTCACACTTTTATGAGATGGAGGAGCTAAGTTAAGGCTTGCCTGTTCTACTCCCGCCAATTGCAATATCTCGTTTTTAAGCGAACGCATTTTACTCGAACCGTTCATCCCCATAGGCTTTTCCCCGATCGGAATGGGAACAGATACAATGGCCTCTTTCGCAAATCCTATATCATGCTTTGTAATAAAATCAAACTGCAGGGTAATAACAACTGTGGCAATAATGAAGAATTGGGAAATTACAAATTGCAATACTACCAGTCCTCTTCTCATCGAATATCCAGAAGAAGTAGAACCGATCTGATTTTTTAATGCTAATGCAGGCTTGTAAGAAGATACAACCATAGCTGGATATAAGCCCGACAGTATCGTGACTGCAAGAACAACAAATGCCAAAAATATCCATACGATTCCATCAGAACCTAATTGAAGTGCCAATGCAGTGTCCATAAATGGATTTAAAAACCCTAGCAGTATCTGTGCACCCGCCAAAGAAATTAATACCGCAATGATCGTGACCAAAAGAGCTTCGCCAAGCAATTGAAAAATAAGTTGCTTGCGTGTGCTACCCAATACTTTACGAATTCCCACTTCTCTGGTGCGCTTGATTGCCGATGCTGTTGTAAGGTTGACGAAGTTGATGCAACAACTAATTAATAAGAAGATGGCCACAACACTAAACGCGATTTTTGCTGACTTAGGCATTTTTTTATTGTAGTTGCCAAATCGTATGTCCGTGTGCAATTCTTGAAGGGGCTGAGCAAGAAATGTATTTTTATTGGGCTTATCATCTCCAAAGTATTTTTTTACAAAGGCTGTCAGCTGTGTTTCAATCTTGCTGATTTCTTGATTTTCCTTAAGAAGGAAATAGCAATTATCTGTGTCAGAATTGTCTGCCCACCCTTTTTCATCCAGGGATTTTTTGATTGTGTTGTAAGAGAAGATCAATTCAAAAGGCAGATCGGTATTGGAGGGGTAATCTTCCATTACAGCAGTGATTTTATATTCGTTGTCTTCATACTTTACAATTTCCCCAATAGCATCCTCTTTGTGAAAATATTTTAAAGCCCATTTTTTAGAGATTATAGCTTCGTTGGGCTCATCCAATCTTTTTTCAGAACCTCTTAAAATTGAGCGATCAAAGATTCTAAAAAAAGCAGATTGTGTGAAAGCCACACTTTTGGGCTCTTCATATTTTTTAAATTCACCGTTGGGTTGGGCAATGGCAATAAGGTTGCCCCTTCGATATGAGGTGAACGCAACTTCTTCTACTTCGGAAAAATAATTTTTAAAAGCCTCTGGCAAAACGGTAGGCACGCCTTGCGTGTAACTATCGCCATTGTTCCCTTTCGATTTAGTTACGATGCGATAAATCCGATCGCGCTTGCTGTGATAGTTGTCAAAGCTTGATCCATCTTTGATAAAAAGAAAAAGCACCAAGCTGCCTGTGATACCAAGTGTGAGGCCAGCTATATTAATAAGCGTATTTCCAATTTGTCTGCGGAGATTACGAAGAGCTGTTTTTAAATAATTCGTTATCATAGGGTTTAGGTTTGCGCGTGTATCAGTCTTTACAAAGACCAAGCCAAGTGTACCAATGGCTTAAAAATCACTTTTAATATAGTTTTAAGTTCGATATCGAAGAAAGGTGTTCCGAAAGCGAACGGCAATATTTGGGCGGGGGGATTTGGCTCTTGCCATAGCTTAGGTGTCGCGGTGAGCTTATGCGGTTATGGCATGTGCCAAATGCACGAGGCAATTCGGAGCACAATCTTTTTAAAAATACGAAGGGTCGGCCATTTCTTTTCTCATGTGTCCAACGTTATTTTAATTTTTGAAAGTCCAAGTTGTCACGAAGTCGTTCACTTGTTCACGTGGAAAATTTTTGTTAGCAAAGTGTCGCCCGTTAGATCGCTATGACTGACACTGAAATGGAGGCTCTGTAGACCGCAAGGCAGATCCATATTCCATGAAACAGATAGACTTGAATTCGTCGGTTAACTTTCATTTGTTCTGCTTTATTTCGAAGCCGGAACTTTCCTGGCAAAATTGCTCACAACGTTTAAGTATGAAACATGGCTGGGTTTTCGAAGCTGCGTCTTGTCCCCGTGACCGAACGAAAATAAGAAAACCAACCTACAAACTTACACTGCACCCCAGCCATGTTTTACATTTTGTTGCCGGCTGGCTGCGATTCAAAAGTCCTCGTCTTTGAACTCGTAGTTTTTTACGACTCTTTTGTCCAGCAGTGAATAATATATCTCCTTGTCGGTTTTCATTGCCCAAGGCGGGAAACCCTCACTTGCCTTGTGTTTATCAGCTCAATGGTGATGTCCACCCGGACCATGAACATGGCCATGGGCTATCTCGTCCTCTGTGGCAGTTCGCACATCCAGGACCTCTACATCAAAATTCAATTCTATTCCCGCTAAGGGGTGATTTGCATCGACGGTAATTTGGTCAAGGCCCACATGCGTTACCGTCACAACTTCTCCACGGTTGGTTTGAAATTGCATTCCCTCCTCAATGTTCTGATCTCCAAAAGCGTCGCGGGGTACTTTCTGGACCATCTTTTCATCCTTTATACCATAGCCTTTTTCAGGCGCAACCTTCAGATTGAGTTTGTTGCCTTTCGATTTCCCTTCCAGTCCTTCTTCCATACCCGGAATGAGGTTGCCCATACCGTGAATATAGATTAGCGGATCGCGTCCATCGCTTGTGTCCAGGATGTTGCCGTCATTGTCGGTAAGGGTGTAATGGATGGAGGCTACGGTGTGTTTTGCAATTTGCATACGAACAGTTTTTTTATCGATAATGATTTCATGTTGGCAGGATGCTGAAAACCGAATCCCGGCAAGAGTGCCTCCAGGGGGTCAAAGGTAATGGATTTCTTGTTTTTGGAAACACTGTTGTCCGAGGAAAGTTTTATTGGTCTCAATCGTTAGTTAAAACTATGCGCTTTCAGCGCAAGACTTTCAGTTGCTACACAAATGGCTAATTTTGTGTTGTGAGTAATGATCAA
>JAYVXP010000099.1:0-6301 GCA_043785125.1 Bacteroidia bacterium | reverse complement strand
CGATAATTGGAAGACCAAAGTCAGCCACATTCAGGACTTCAGACGTAGTTGGTCTGGATACATTGGTAAAAGTTTCTAACAACCTCTACGCGGGATTGATCAATGACGAGGGACGTGAAATGTTTAAGCTGCCCGAAATTGTTACCCAGCTCGAACAGAACAAATGGCTCGGTGACAAAACCGGTCAGGGATTTTATAAAAAGACCAAGAATGCAAAAGGGGAAACAGAAATCCTTACGCTGGATCTCAAGACCCTGGAGTACAAGGCCAAAACAAAGGCGAAATTTGCAACCCTTGAAGCCACCAAAACAATAGACAACCTGAAAGACCGCTTTAAGGTTTTACTGACCGGGAAAGATAAGGCGGGGGATTTTTACCGGGATGCCTTTTTCGGATTATTTCAATACGTGACCAACCGGATTCCCGAAATCAGTGATGAGCTATTCCGGATTGACGACGCAGTCTGCGGTGGTTTTGGATGGGAATTAGGCCCTTTTGAAACCTGGGACGCTGCCGGATTGGAAAGAAATATCCCGGCTATGGAAGCAGCGGGTTACAAGCCGAATCAATGGGTCTATGAAATGTTAGCAGCGGGGAACAAATCGTTCTACAAAGTGGAAGGAGGCCACCGGAAATACTATGATATTCCTACCCGCTCGTACAAGCCTATTCAGGGCCGGGAAAACTTTATTATTCTCGAAAACAAAAGTGAAAATGTAGTCTGGAAAAATGCGGGATCAAAAATTACTGATCTTCAGGATGGGGTAATTAATTTCTCCTGGAACACCAAAGGCTATACACTCGGCAGTGAAGTGATTGAGGGTTTGGACAAAGCCATTGAATTCGCTGAAAAAGATTACCGGGGTTTGGTGATCGGTCATCAGGGAGCAGACTTCTCGCTTGGCGCAAATCTTGGACTGGTATTTATGTATGCCATCGAGCAAGAGTATGACGAGATTGATTTCATGATCAAGCATTTTCAAAACACCGTCATGCGTATTCGTTACTCATCCATACCGGTGGTGGTTTGTCCACAAAGCCGTACGCTGGGTGGAGGCTGTGAAATGACGATGCACGCAGACATAGCGCAGGCGGCCGCTGAAACGTATATCGGTCTTGTAGAAGTTGGTGTAGGCCTTATCCCTGGCGGTGGTGGAACAAAAGAATTTGCCAAACGGGTAAGTGATGCCCTGGAAGAGGGGGATGTGGAACTGAATTCCCTTCAAAATGCATTTATGAATATTGCCACGGCGAGGGTAGCGACCTCTGCAGAGGAAGCCCGCGAGATTGGGATATTGAAAAAATTGGATCGCATCTCAATGAATAAAGACCGTCAGATCAGTGACGCTAAAGAAGCGGTCATTGAATTGGCCAATGCAGGATATACCATGCAGCAACCGGCGCGGAACATTAAAGTGCAGGGGCGCACCGGCATGGCACTGTTTCTTGCAGGCCTTCAGGGAATGAGGATGGGAAATTATATTTCCGATCACGATGCAAAAGTAGCCCGTTGGATCGCCAATGTCATGTGCGGCGGCGACCTTACCTCAGCCCAGGAAGTGAGCGAACAGTATTTACTGGATTTGGAACGCGAAGCCTTCCTGTCACTAACCGGAGAGAAGAAGACCCTGGAAAGGATTCAGGTGATTCTAACAGGCGGGAAGCCGTTGAGAAACTAGAAGAAATATTTCAGAAAGAAGAAATGTTGTCAACGGGTCAATTGTCAACTTTAGTTAACCAAAAAAAAGATTAAAAGTATGGATGCATTCATCGTAGCAGGTTACCGTTCAGCCGTTGGGAAAGCAAAAAAGGGAGGGTTTAGGTTTACAAGACCCGATGATCTTGCCGCCGATGTGATCCGACATTTGGTAAAATCCATCCCCGGATTAGAAAACAAAATGGTGGATGACCTCATCGTCGGCAATGCAGTACCCGAGGCGGAACAAGGCATGCAAATGGGAAGAATTATCGCCCTGATCGCATTGGGCATTGATACACCGGGATTGGTTATCAACCGATACTGCGGCTCAGGAGTTGAGGCGATCGCCATTGCCAGCGCACGCATTCATGCAGGGCAGGCGGATATCATTATTGCCGGGGGCACAGAATCCATGTCGCTGGTGCCCGTGATGGGAATCAAGACAGCGCTGAATTATACCATAGCAAAGGACCATCCTACTTATTATACCAGCATGGGACTAACGGCCGAAGAGGTCTCTAAACAATTCAAAATATCGCGGGAAGAACAAGATCAGTTTTCGTATGAGTCACACATGAAAGCAGCGGCAGCATGGAAAGAGGGAAAATTTACTGCGGAAGTCGTGCCGATTACGGTCAAGGAAGTGTATGTCGATGAGAACATGAAAAAGAAAACGCGCGAATATATCGTGGACAAGGATGAAGGAATTCGGGCAGATACTACGGTTGAGGGTCTCGCAAAGTTGAAGCCCGTTTTTGCAGCGAAGGGAACAGTGACGGCAGGCAATTCTTCACAAACTTCGGACGGTGCGGCTTTTGTTGCCGTGATGTCGGAAAGAATGGTAAAGCAGTTGAATCTAAAACCCATCGCAAGGATGATGAGTTACGCCTCTGCGGGCGTTGATCCTCGTATCATGGGCATTGGTCCGGTCGCAGCCATACCAAAAGCCCTGAAGATTGCCAACATGAAGCTTGACAACATTGACCTGATCGAATTGAATGAAGCTTTTGCCGCACAATCCCTGGCGGTTGTAAAGGAACTGGGGATCGATCGTGCCAAATTGAATATAAACGGTGGCGCTATCGCTGTGGGTCATCCACTGGGGTCATCCGGTGCACGGTTGTCGGTTCAACTTTTCAATGAATTGAGAAGACAAAATAAAAAATATGGAATGGTGACTGCTTGTGTAGGAGGAGGACAGGGAGTTGCAGGAATTTATGAACTTTTAAACTGAATAACATGGCAACTATATCGGAAACTAAGAAGGCGATCAAAGGTGGAGAATTTCTCATTCGTGAAACGAAAGCAGAAGACATTTTTATTCCGGAAGAGTGGAATGAGGAGCAAAAAATGATTTCCAAGACCTGTAAGGATTTTCTTAAACAGGAGGTTTACCCAAAATTGAATGAACTTGATTCAATGAAAGACCCGAAGCTTATGCCTTCTATCTTGGACAAGGCCGGCGAATTGGGTTTATTGGGAACATCGGTACCACAGGAATATGGAGGATTTGGAATGAACTTCAATTCTACCATGCTGGTGGCGGAAGAAATCGGAGCGGGATATTCCTTTGCCGTGGCGCTTTCAGCCCATACGGGCATTGGTACTTTACCGATTTTGTACTATGGAAATGAGGAACAAAAGAAAAAATATCTCCCCAAATTGGCATCAGGCGTATGGAAAGCATCCTATTGCCTGACTGAACCAGACGCTGGTTCGGATGCCAATTCCGGCAAAACCAAAGCGATTTTAACTCCGGATGGGAAGCACTATCTGATCAATGGACAAAAAATGTGGATCACCAATGGCGGCTTTGCAGACATCTATATTGTCTTTGCTAAAATCGACAGTGACAAAAACCTAACCGCATTTATTGTAGATAAGTCGTTTGGTGGGATCACCATGAATGAAGAAGAAAAGAAGATGGGGATCAAAGGATCATCCACACGGCAAATATTCTTTAATGATTGTAAGGTTCCAGTCGAAAATCTGCTTTCAGAAAGAGAAAATGGATTTAAAATAGCGGTGAACATTCTCAACGTTGGACGCATTAAACTGGGCATTGCAGCAGTGGGCGGCAGTAAGATGGCGATTTCAACGGCCACAAAATATGCAAAGGAACGAAAGCAGTTTGGCACACCAATCGCAAATTTTGGAGCCATTAAACATAAGCTAGCCGAGATGGCTACCAAGATCTTTGCATCTGAATCAGCACACTATCGTGCCGGACAAAATATCGATGACGCATACGAGGCGCTCAAGGAAGAAGGCATGGACACCGCCAAAGCCCGATTAAAATCGTTGGAGGAGTTTGCAATAGAATGTGCCGTACTAAAAGTGCATGGATCAGAAGTGCTGGATTTTGTTGTTGATGAAGGTGTGCAGATTTATGGCGGTATGGGGTTCA
Organism: Bacteroidia bacterium; assembly: GCA_043785125.1. Classification (GTDB taxonomy): domain Bacteria; phylum Bacteroidota; class Bacteroidia; order Cytophagales; family Cyclobacteriaceae; genus ELB16-189. The sequence goes on along the minus strand of JAYVXP010000099.1, from coordinate 2,195 downwards.
GCGCTGAGGGTCCTATGGATCGCGCGTACCGGGATGCGCGGATCAATCGGATTTTTGAAGGAACCAACGAGATTAACCGTTTGCTTACCATCGATATGCTGATGAAGCGTGCAATGAAAGGACAGATTGACTTGATGACACCGGCCATGGCGGTGCAAAAAGAATTGATGGCGATTCCGGATTTCGGATCACCTGACGACACAGCAATCTTCTCAAAAGAGAAAAAAGTAGTTGCCAATTTGAAAAAAGCCGGGCTCATTATTTCTGGCGCAGCAGTGCAGAAATTTATGCTGAAGCTTTCTGAAGAGCAGGAAGTGCTTATGAACCTTGCTGATATGCTCATCGAAATTTATGTGGCCGAGTCGATTTTACTGAGGGTTGAAAAACTGATCGGCATCCGTGGTGAGAAGGCTTGCGAAATTCAAAAAGAAATGGCGATGATCTATTTACATCATGCCGTAGAAAAAGCCGCTTCAGCGGGTAAGGAGGCTATCTTTGCGTTTGCAGAAGGAGATGAATTGCGATTGATGCTGCTGGGACTGAAGCGCTTTACAAAAGTTGACCCATTCAATCTTAAAGAATCAAGAAGAAAAGTCGCAAATTATGTGATTGAAAAAGGCGAATATCCATTTTAATTCCCGCTCCCTTCATAGGCGCTAAAACATGAGGTTCGTAACGATGCGAAAGAATATTTCGAGAATTTGTTTTCAATCAACATTTATGGGATAGCTCCGTGGTGTTCATAACTGAAAACAGACTGTTCATTTCCCAACAGTTTATTGGGTGTGTTTGCTGAGGAAGTGCCAATTCAGGAGAAATTAGTCACTTTTGGAACTCAGAAAAGTTTTGAATGATTTTTGATAATGAATCATCAAACCTAAACCGTATGACAACCCGCAGCGCTTCTTCCTCCTCCTCCATCGTTCTGATTATCATCCTGGTGTTGACCTTTCCGCTGTGGTTTGGTTTGGGTGCCGGACTTTTTGGTTTGATCATTGGGCTGCTGGGCGCCGTGTTTGGAGTGATCATGGGAATTTTCGGTGCACTTTTGGGTTTGATGGTCTTACCCTTTAGGATGTTTGGTTGGGGACACATAGGATGGTTTCCCCACTTTCATTTCGGCGGCTTCCTGATCGCCATCATCATCGTGCTAGGGGTTTTGCTTATCAGGGCAAGAAAATAGAATTCCAAAAGGAAGATCAATTCAATTTTCCGGCAGCCCGGTATCCGTCAATATAATTTTTAAGTGCTGCCTGCCAGGTGACATCGGCGTCCCATTTTCTTCCAAGGTAAAAAACATCTTCTTCAATGTTTTTCAGGTAGAATTTGTAAATGCTGTTCACAGAAGGAATTGTTCTTAACTGCAATGCCCCGTTTGGATAGCTAACGGTTGCCAATGCGCTTTCTGATTTGCTCATATCGTAGCCAAGAATATCTTTTGCCAGGGAACCGCGGGTATGAATAAATCGCAGCAAGTAGACAAACTCTTTTTCCAGAAGGTCTTTCTCACTAGCGTCGGACGCCACCAGTTCATATTTCGCATGAAAGTTCTCCTTCAGGAAAATCTCCAATTCATTGTCAGCGTCCGAATCACCCATTCTCGGGACGGCTATTTTTGAGACGCGTATGGCGGGAGCACAATCCTCTTCACGCCGTCCGCCGATTGCGCTGAGGGGCCCGCTCCGTTCAGGGAAATCATTCACCAGAAAATTTTGCCGTTTTTGTGAACTGATCAGTGCGCGAAAAATGGTTGCCAATAAACCGCGCATTCCAGATGAACGCACAATCCAAATGGATTGACCTGGCTCGACCCAACTAATCTTTGCATTATAGGGAACAAAATTGATTTGATATTCTTCCTTATCCTTTTTCATGAAGATGAGAAATTTAATGTCACGACTAGTAAAGTATCGACCGAAGGAATTCATCAAATCGCGACCAGCGAGCACCCGTTCTGATTCAATATAAGAGACGGCGTCAATGCCGATTTGCTGAAAGCCAGTCTGGATTTGAACTAATTCTTTTTGTGAGTAGTCTGGCGAAAAAAGTGCAACCGAGCGGGATGAAAGTAACCCATCCGGGGCTATGTCGACTTGCTTTAGCCTTGAAATAAACCGATCCTCTTCCGACACGGTTTGGCCAGAGCAGAAGGCCGACATGAAAAGAAGCGTGGTCAATAGCGAGAATCTCATTTC
>JAYVXP010000098.1:0-6302 GCA_043785125.1 Bacteroidia bacterium | reverse complement strand
CTGGCGGATAATCCTCTTTTTCTTGCCGCTTCACGCTGGGGTATCTTCAGGCGCGGGTATTACTTCGATGAATCTCGCCTGAGTTTTTCGCGGGAGTTATTCAAAGGCTTTACCCAGCGTGTTTCGTTTCGGCACTGGACCTTCGATCCAACCTATGATTTTGGATATTATCAGCAACCCGATGATACAAATTCGCCCATCCTGAATTCATTTAATACTTCCGAAGTATCCTTTGAGACACGCTATGCCCGGGATGAATTCTTCATTCAAAATGGAAATGAGCGTGTAAGCATGGGCGCGATCAAATGGCCGATCATTACCTTTCGGTACACCCGTGGCATGCGGGGTGTTTTTGGAAGTGACTTTGACTATGACAAGGTCCGGTTAAACATTACCAAACGGATTAAATTGGGTCCATTGGGATATGGCAAAGTAACGGCCACCGGCGAATATGTTTTTAATACGCTTCCGTATCCGTTGCTGGCCCTGCACCTTGGAAATCAGACACCGGTTTACGCTGCGATCACTTACAATCTAATGAACTATGGAGAATTCATAAGCGATCATTTCGCCTCCGTTCAATACCGCCAGTACTTTGAAGGATTTTTTCTCAATCGGATTCCAATTATGAATAAGCTGAAATGGAGATTGCTGGGTACCGCCAACGTAATCGTGGGTGACATGCGCGATTCTAACCGGAACCTGATTGCAAAATTTACTTCCGAGGGAAAACAAACACTTCCGGCCGGTTATTTTACAGGTAAGCCCTATGTAGAATTAGGTTATGGCGTGGAAAATATTTTTAAATTCCTGCGAATCGATTTCATCCATCGCCTATCATATCTTGATAACCCCGGCGCCCGCAATTTTGGAATCTTTTTTACCGCGCAGTTCCAGTTGTAATAGCTTAAAAGGATTCGGCCAGAACGATGTAGTAATTCAACGTTTCATTGCCGCGGGCAACATCAAATCGCAGGTTGAGCTTTTCTTTTGGAAGAACGGAGAATCGCACCCCGACTCCGCCACCAAGTTTAAACCCGGAAAAGTTAATCTCGTCCATGTGGCTGGCGATCTGGCCGGCGCTTGCAAAGGAGACACCTGAAAGCCGTTTATAAAGTGGAAACCTGTATTCGACTTGATATCCAACGAATTTTTTGCCGCGGTACCGGCCAGAATAATATCCGCGCATCATAGAATTACCACCCAGCACGGCAAGGTTTCGATAAGGAACATCACCAAACGTGAAAATGCCCAGCGCTTGAATGGCTAATACTTGTTGTGTATTGAAACCGATGAATTTTCTGAAATCGACTTCCAATCCATGAAAATCAAAATCACTTCCAAGCTGATTGTTAAAGTTGGCAAACTTGATCCGTATAAGGGAGCCTCGATCAGGTGTGTAAGCATGATTTCTTGAATCATGAGTAAGGAGAAGGCTGTAACCGAATACGTGATAATCCGATCGCTTGTAGATTCCCAACACTTGCTGCTTCTCAAAATTTCCCAGTGAATCGTATTGAATATTGAAGACATCCTGGTATTCCAATCCAGCCCCTGCGAAAAAATTATTTTTGATTTTCCGACTAAGTTGGGGATTGATATAAAACTGAGTAAACGTATAACTCTCCCTGGCCGCTGGCGGTGTATTGTTTCCAATGCCCCAAAATTTGTCGGGGAATTTGCTGAAGGTGTTCTCAAAACGAATAATGTATTTCTCTTTGGGAAGAAAAATGTTGGCTCCGATGGCGATCAGGATCTGCTGGTTGAGTGTATAAAGAAATCCGGATGGAATGGTGGAGGTCCGAAGCGTGGGATCTTTTTTGGAAGTTTTGAAGATATAAGCGTTAGCGATCCCAAAAACCCAATTCGTCTCAGTGGATAACGCAACAAGAGGAAATATCAGGAGCTTATTTTTGTAAACGGGCTCAGTGCCAGTGGTGTCAACCAACTGGGGAAAGGCCCCAATTTCTCTATTTTTATTCTGGGCGCTCGCTTGTGAGTATAGGATGCAATAAAGCAGCGTAAGAATGAGAGACCTGATGCTAAGGGCAACACACTGTTTTTTTTCTTTAGGACTTTGGGATTCCATTTATTGTTATTGTCATTATTTCCTGTCATTTTGCCGCCTAAAATATATTCTTCAATTCAAGATATAAATGGATAATTGTTGACGCTATTTACTCATTTCTATAGGATTTTACCGCTGATCATTTTACTGCCAGTATGCTCTGCAGCGCAGGAGATCATTCTGCATGGCAAAGTCACCGATGCCGGCACAGGTGATCCTATTCCTTTTGTGAATGTAGTTTTTAAAGGAACCGGAGCGGGCGGCACCACAGATTTCGATGGCAATTTTCTGATCCGGACCACCAAGTCGGTTGATTCCATCGTGGCCAGTTACATTGGGTACAAATCAAAAACCAAGGCCATTAAGAAAGGTGAGGAGGTGGTTAACATTCAGTTGGAAGAAGATGTGACAAACCTGCAGGAAGTGGTGGTCAAGTCGGGTGAGAATCCGGCCTTTGAGATTCTTCGGAAAGTTGTAAGAAATAAAGACCGTAATGACAAACGCAACCTGGCAGCTTTTGAGTATGATGTCTATACCAAGACCGAGGTGGATGTGGACAATATCTCAGAAAAATTTCGCAAGAAAAAGGTTATGCGAAAAATAGCTCAGGTGCTGGACAGCATTGAGCGGGTAGTGGGCGAAGACGGAAGGCCAATTCTTCCGTTATTCATTACGGAAAGTGTTTCAAAATTCTATTATCACAGTCATCCTTCATTGAAGTCAGAAGAGATTATCAAGACGAAAATCAGCGGGGTAGGAATAGAAGATGGTTCTACGGTGACGCAGCTCGTGGGCTCCTCCTTTCAGGAATACAACTTTTACCAGAATTGGCTTACCATCGTAAACAAGAACTTCGTTTCTCCAATAGCCGATGGCTGGCGGTTGTATTATGACTATGACTTACTGGATAGCCTTTATGTTGGAGAAGATTTTTGCTATCGCCTCGATTTTTATCCCAAAAGTCCACTGGAGCTTGCTTTTATAGGTTCCATGTGGATAACCAGGGAAGGTTTTGCTTTGAAACAAATTGACGCCTCGGTGGGGAAAGAGGCCAATGTGAATTTCATAGATAAAATCAGGATACAGCAAGAGTTAAAACCCACTGAAAATGGCCCCTGGCTGCCCGTCAAAAACAGGGTACTGGTCAATGTGAGCGAGATCAGCAAGAACTCGGCCGGCTTGCTGGCGAAGTTTTATACCAGCAACAAGAATTTTATTATAAACAAGCCCAAAGCGTCTTCTTTTTATGATAGGCCGATTAAGGTTGCCGAAGATGCGGAAGTTTTTAAGGACGAAAAGTACTGGGACTCCCTTCGACATGAGCCACTGAGCAATACCGAAAAGAATGTGTATAAAATGATTGATACGCTGAAAAATATACCCATAGTAAAAACGTACACGGAAGTCTTTAAAGCCATCGTGGATGGATATTATGATTTTGGACAAGTAGAAGTGGGGCCTTACCTGAGGACCGTGGCATGGAACTCGGTGGAAGGAGTAAGGGTGCAAGGAGGATTTAAGACGAACGCTCACTTAAGCAAGAAAATGATGTACAGCGGCATGTTGGCGTATGGATTTCAGGATACTAAAGTTAAGTTCTCTGCTTCGGCGCAACGAATTTTCTCGAGAAAGCGGTGGACGACTCTGACAGTTCGCCTGCGAAGTGACGTCGTTCGGTTGGGAGTTGATGAGGAGTCGATCAATCCACTATTTATAACGGCTGCCCGTTGGGGCCGTTTTCGGAGGGCCTATTATTATGACGAAATGTTCTTGTCATTTCAACGCGAATTATTCAGGGGCCTATCACTTAAAACATCCTTCCGCTACTGGACCTTTGATCCTACCTACCCGTTTGGCTATCATAGAAATCCGGTCGACATTGGGACAGCACCGGTGTTTAAAAAATTTCAAACCGCCGAATTTTTTTTTGAGACCAGGTACGCGCGGGATGAGACATTTCTTCAAAACGGAAATGAGCGGGTAAGCCTGGGGCTCAAGAAGTGGCCCGCGTTTACGTTTCGCTACACACACGGGATAAAGGGCCTCTTTGGCAGTGACTATGTCTATGACAAGGTGCGGCTTAGTATTGACAAGCGCATACGAATGGGTTCGCTGGGAGTTGGCTTTTTAACGCTCACAGGTGAATACGTGTACAACAGATTGCCCTATCCTTTGTTGGCCGTTCACTTGGGAAACCAATCGCCCATCTATTCCCAATTCACGTACAATTTGATGAATTACGGCGAGTTCGTAAGTGACCAGTATGTTTCACTGCGCTATCGCCAATTTCTGGAAGGCTTCATCGTCAACCGGATTCCCTTGTTGAATAAATTAAAACTGAGGTTGGTCGGCACTGCGAATATAATATATGGAGAGCTCAGCAGATCCAACCGCCGGTTGATATCCAGGTTTACTCCGAAGGGCGATGAGGCTTTACGAACAGGATATTTCACCGGCATACCGTACGTAGAAATGGGCTATGGGGTAGAGAATATTTTTAGGTTTTTTCGCGTGGATTTCATTCACCGGCTCACGTATTTGGATAATCCGGACGCGAGGCGTTTTGGTGTACTCTTCACAGCCCAGTTTAAACTTTAGCGGCCCCTGCTGCTTCAATGTCCTTCAAATCAGTAAATGTTGCATATTTGCACCCTAAAAATTTCATGTGTGAATGAGCGAAGTAAAGATTACACTGCCTGACGGCTCCTCAAGGAATTATCCTGATGGTATCACAGGCATGGATATTGCGAAAAGCATCAGCGAAGGGCTGGCGCGTGTGGCTCTTTCTATCGAAGTGGCGGGTGAGATTTGGGACCTGAGCAGGCCGATCAATAAAGATGCATCCATCAGGATTTTTACATGGAATGATAAAGGCGGTAAGTACGCCTTTTGGCACTCATCCGCTCACTTGTTTGCCGAAGCGCTCGAGGCATTGTACCCAGGAGTAAAGTTTGGAATAGGCCCACCAATCGAAAACGGTTTTTATTACGACGTTGACTTAGGTGATAAAACATTTGGTGAAGACGATTTGGCAACAGTTGAAGCCAGGATGGTGGAGTTGGCGAGGAAAAACTCGGTGTTTGTTCGCAAAGATGTTTCGAAGGCAGCGGCACTGGATTTTTTTAAGAAAAAAGGTGACCCCTACAAAGTTGAATTGTTACAGGACCTTGCCGATGGCTCGATTACATTTTATGAGCAAGGTAATTTTACCGATCTCTGTCGCGGGCCACATATTCCCAACACAGGGTTTATTAAAGCGGTTAAACTTCTTAATGTAGCCGGTGCTTACTGGCGAGGTGATGAGAAGAACAAAATGCTCACACGCGTTTATGGAATTACCTTTCCAAAGCAGAAAGAACTGGAGGAGTATCTCCACATGCTGGAAGAGGCAAAAAAACGCGATCACCGTAAATTAGGAAAGGAACTTGAACTATTTGCCTTTTCAGAGAAGGTAGGGATGGGATTGCCATTATGGTTGCCGAAAGGTACTGTGCTTCGCGAACGATTGGAGCAATTCATGCGCAAAGCTCAGATCAAGGCGGGTTATGATCCGGTCGTGACTCCACACATTGGTAGTAAAGCGCTCTATGTTACATCCGGCCACTACGAGAAGTATGGAAAGGATTCCTTCCAACCAATCCATACACCGGATGAAGGAGAGGAGTTCCTCCTGAAACCGATGAACTGTCCGCATCATTGCGAAATCTATAAAGTGAAGCCGCGGTCATACAAGGATTTGCCGATCCGGCTTGCTGAATTTGGAACCGTGTATCGCTACGAACAGAGCGGTGAGTTGCATGGATTAACACGTGTTCGTGGCTTTACACAAGATGATGCGCATATATTCTGCCGCCCCGACCAGGTGAAAGAGGAATTCGTAAAAGTGATTGACCTTGTCCTGCACGTTTTTAATTCACTGGGTTTTGAAAATTATACCGCTCAGGTTTCCCTGCGAGATCCTGCTGATAAGAAGAAATATATAGGCGAGGATGCACTATGGGATCGGGCGGAACGAGAAATCCAGGAGGCCGCTGATGAGCGACGTCTCAAAACAGTTGCTGTAAAGGGCGAAGCAGCCTTCTATGGACCAAAACTTGACTTCATGGTCAAGGATGCCCTGGGCAGGAATTGGCAATTGGGAACCATTCAAGTGGACTACCAATTGCCTGAGCGGTTTGAGCTGGAGTATGTAGGTTCTGACAATCAAAAACACCGGCCCGTCATGATCCATCGT
>JAYVXP010000097.1:0-18875 GCA_043785125.1 Bacteroidia bacterium | reverse complement strand
TCAAGTTTGCCAATACCCATGGCTCGAGAGGAGCCTCCTAAAAAACACGGCAAACACGTATGGTTGGAATACTCTAAAAACCCTGCCTTTTATGGCCTTCACCCTTCTTCAGAAAAGAAGGATACAAGGAGTTTTTAGAGACGCCCATTAATTGAAATAGGAATGGAATGGACTTTACTTAATGTAGGATCCAGGCTGTGGAGTTATTCCATCGAAACGTTCACGTGCCGTTCGGCGTGATACGATGATCTGACCAGCGGACCTGACTCCACGTATTTCAAGCCCCGCTTTAAACCTTCTTCTTTAAACATATTGAATGTATCGGGGTGAATAAAATCTGCCACCTCAAGGTGCATTTTTGTAGGCTGCAAGTACTGACCCAGGGTGAGGATCATCAGACCATTCTTCACCAGGTCATCTATGGCCCTGAAAACTTCTTCCGTGGTTTCACCTACACCAAGCATGATACCCGACTTGGTGCGCTTTCCCGCTTCACGTATTCGCTTGATTTGCTCCAGGCTCCGTTCGTATTTTGCCTGGGGACGTACCATCCGGTACAGACGTCCGACTGTTTCCATATTGTGTGAGACAACCTCCTGGCCACCATCAATCATCCGGTACAAAGCATCCCAATTTCCTTTGGTATCAGGGATAAGCGTTTCAATCGTCGTTGATGGGCTTAGTTTTTTTGTTTCCACTACCGTCTGATACCAGATTTCTGCTCCGCGGTCTTTCAATTCATCGCGATTAACGGAAGTAATTACGGCATGTTTTACACCCATGAGATGAATGGCTTCTGCAACCCTCCGTGGTTCGTCCTCATCATATTCTGTGGGTCGTCCCGTCGCCACGGCGCAAAAGCTGCAACTCCGTGTACAGATATTGCCCAGGATCATAAACGTAGCTGTTCCAGCACCCCAGCATTCGCCCATATTAGGGCAATTGCCGCTTTCGCAAATGGTATGCAGTTTATGCGCGTCCACCAACTTACGAACTTGAGTATATTCCGGGCCGATCGGTAGCTTTACGCGAAGCCAATCGGGTTTGCGTTTACGGGAAGATTCTTCCTGGGCTATGACGGGTAATTCGATCATGAAATGTTCAATCCTAAAACAAATTACTTACCGATAAGTTCCTTGTATTGGTCGGCAGACAATAGTCCGGAAGTGCTTCCTTTCACTTCAATTTTAATCATCCAGCCCTTTCCATAGGGATCTGAGTTTACCTTCTCAGGACTGCCATCCAGTTCAGGATTGACTTCAAGAACCTTTCCGGTGACGGGCATATACAAATCCGATACTGTTTTAACGGCTTCCACGGAACCAAAAATTTCGTGTTCTGCAACTTCCTGACCAACCGTAGAAATATCAACATATACAATGTCACCCAGTTCACCCTGCGCAAAATCAGTAACGCCAATGGTTGCCTTGTTACCTTCGATTTTGATCCACTCGTGGTCTTTGGTGTAGAGGAGTCCGACAGGTATATTCATACGTATTTAGTTTAATCAGGGCCAAAAATAAGGAAAAATCAGCACTACTGGGCAAGGTTAAATAAAAGCTTAACACCCACCTGGGTAGTGGATCTTCGATAGGAATTGGTGACCAGGGGACTGTTGACCGTACGGTCCACATAGATCTGAACATTGAGTTTCTTGCTTGCCACGTAATTAATATTGGGCCTAAGCTGAAAATTAATGTTACCACTGGTAATGCTGTTGACGTCATCAATCTTGCGCTGAATGATTCGATTATTACCTACACTCATGGTCATGCGAAAGGTGAGATCATTTTTAAGTGTGATAATGCGACCCTTGTCTTTGAATGGAAGTTTTAAATTATTTTTTGTGTAGCTGAGCTCAGTGGACCATTCCTTATTGTTGAGTTCCGTTACCTGAGCATTGGACACCGTGAGCGAAACTTCTCTCTTTAATTTATATTCAAATCGAATATTTAGTTTGTTTTTTGTTCTCATGTTGATTCCGATCAACGGGGCAAATTGTTCAGAGAACATGACATTACTGACAATGTAGACGGGGATGGGTTGTCCGTTGTCGCTATTTTTCAGTTGCGCAAATTGATTATGATTATAATTTTCCACCGGCTTATCAATGCCGACAACGCTCAATTGATCATACGCCAGTGAATTGGTATAATTTGTCACGGAATACATGGAGGTATAAGCGTGGTTTAGTGTAATCGACTGGAAAATTTTCTGTAACGCCGGAATTTTATTTAAGCCGGCAAAATCAATTCGCCAGTTGGGAATCGGTATGCTTGGAAAAGGACTGAGGCTTACGTTATTTGCACTCTTTCCGGAATAGGCTGCAATGAATGCAGGGATCAACACATCCTGCGATTGGGTTTGGTATTCCCCATAATTGGAATTGATCGTGTTGAACCTGGATTTGATGGTGGTAATGTCTTGTTTGAATTGATTAAATACGGTAGAGTTGATGCTTCCGTTGTTCTTGAAAGCAGTACCGATCGTCATCGCGGAAATGCGATACGAACCGGAACGGCTGGGACTCAATGCCAGATATGTTCCGCTTGAATCCCGAAAAATTTCCTGAAATGATGTTGAAGAAGTTTTCTTCAGATCCAATTGGATTTTGATATCCGGTGTCGGTTCCAGGCTGGTACGCAAACTCAAATCTTTTGTCTGCGTTTGTGAAAATGGAGTAGTAAGGATGGGGCTGTGCGTGATCAAGCCGCGGTCCGCCATTTTTTGAGGAAGATTGGGGTCTTGCTGGCCCAGCACAAAACCCCATCCCGGAGAGGTCCATGTTTTGTCCATTCCAAATAGTCGGGGCGAACCCATGAATCCAGGCAAAATCGTACCTTGGGTAATGTTATAGGTTCCATTTACACTGCGAAGAGACATGATAAACCTGAGCAGTCCTTTCAACGCACCCAATTCCGGAGGCCGGCGTAGGGTATCTGGCCGAGTGTTTCTTTGTTGCACCAGTTCCTTTGGCGTTAATTTTTTCTTTGGTGTATTAATTTCTTTAAGGAATCCGATTTTGTTATAAAATTTCAGCAAATCAATCCGGCCCGTCAGCGCCTGGTCCTGCGTATTTTGAATGATATTGCCCAGCTTCAAACTGTCAGGCGTTATTGGTCCATTCAGTGGATTTTCATTTGCCAACGGTCCCGCTTTCCAGTTGTAGCCAACATTATACCTGTAGTCGGCGCCAAGCCAATTGGTAATCGGAAATTTATCCAGCGGCAGCGTGTAATTGGCCGTAATATTCTGCTCGAAATATTTCATCCGCCCAAAATTCTTCAGATTTTTAATAACCTCATCCTTTTTGGTCTGGGTGTCGATATCACCAACCGGTTCATCAATGATCGCATTCACCCGCGCATTGTAGTCAAGGCTCAACGCTTTGGTTAAACTCCATCGTGCATTGTAGTACCGGTTGAAAACAAAATATTTTTGGAAATTGGGCAGCGACCCCTGAGCATCTGTCACGTTGTTGCGATAGACAATTTTGGAAAACGATCGTTCCAACTCTCCGCGCACCGAAATGCTGGTTGGAAAGGGATTGAAGTTAAAATCCTTGATGAGCTGCAAGAATTTTGACGAAAGTAATTTTGAGTCCTTGAAAGGCTCAAAACCAGTGAACTTCGAATTGTATTGCCATGCGGCCGCTCCTTTCACATTTCGTTTGGTGTTCTCAACGAGGTTAAAATTGGTTTGCCTGGCTTCGCTGTAGGCGTAGGTAAAGGAAAAGTTTTCAACATCCCAGACATTACTTTTAGCTTTCGGGTCCACCTTTACCTTGCGCACATTGGTAAAATTTAAACTTCGTCGGAATGATTTGTCCTGTATGAGCTTAAGATAGGCTGTGCGTTCTACATCCGTGTTAAAGGACTTGAGCAAGGCGGCAATTCGCAAATCCGGATTGGCCGGATCATAATTGGGATTGATGATCGTGTTTTCATAGCTCACATACATCGGGATTTTTAGTCCGAAGCTTTTTGGCAGAAGTTTGTCGATGTTCAAGGTTGCAGAAATATCATAGATCGTCGTCTCTGCGCGTGTCCGTTCTGAAATTTTAGATTGAACTCCCCCAAACCCAAAAGTGGTGTGTCTAAAGGCGGCGGTGACGGTACCGAGATCGGCCAGTTTTGCGTTCAACACTGAATTGACAGCCCAGCCAGGAGTTCGGTCGAAATCGGTGAGACGCAATTCATCTGCCCACAGGCAAATGTCAACCGGACGGGTATTGCCGCCGCGTGGATTTCGTACACCGATCATCATCGCCTTGACCTGGCTTAAATCGGGTCGGCCATAAATGCGGATTAAATGTTTGCCTGCTTGTTTCGGACCAGCGCGCGGATACAATTCCCCGAGCGAAAACCCCTCCCGGTCTCGTTGCGCCTTGAGTCCATACAATTCATCGAGGTCTATGTCAATCTGGTTTTGTTCAGGCCAAACCGCATTGATCGCATTTTGATTTCGATTGTTATTGGCCAGCTCCGGAGCACCGGGCCTTGTAATTTTAAGTGGCAACTCTATTTCGTAATAATTTTGATCAAAGTCGGTCCCTAACCGAAGAAAACCCGTGACCTCGTTGTCGTTTACATTCAGGCCATGAGCGCTCATAAACATTTTGATGTGTTTATAATTGAAAAAGTCCATGGTTACAAGTTTGTAAATGGCGCGGGCATCACCGTCGGGCAACTCCGTTACGCACAATTGCACGGATTGTTCATTGAGCCGACGCTGAACAACAGAAGTGTTGTCGCGGTCGCGGGGGAGCGGTTCGATATAAGGAGGTTTGATCGCATCGCCCTGGCCATTGTCTTCCACATTGACTGCCGACACAGTGAAGTTATCCAGGTTGGGCTCAATGGGTGGTCCAAAGGAAGATTGCTGTAAATTTCCATTGTAGGCTCTCCACCGGTTGCCGACCGAGCGGAAATTGGCCATCCGCAATACGACAGGCTCTTTAAATCCAGTAAGCACCATCCGCGCATAGCGGATTGATTTGAAGCCGTTGATCTCTCCCACTTGTCCGTCGAAATTACGGATGGGAATGCGGAACAGATACCACGTGACTTCGCCTTTGGCAGCGGTGGGAGTGATTTTATCGACAATGTATTTTTTCCCCACTTCAAGTTGCCCAGGTATCAAATCAATATTATACGTGTAATATTCGTCCAGTTCATTCAGCGTATTGTCCTGATTAATATCTTCATTGTCAGGAATGGTAGTGCCCGACCGGGTGTAGGGTTCATTTCCGGTGAGCACGGGCGAGTTATTTTCCATGCCGTTGATATTTTTATAACGTTCCAACAAACCAGCACCACCCCCCGGTTTATTATCGAGTTCGTTGCCCAGGAAATAAGTGAAGTCATCTGCCGAGGGGTCCAGAAGTACAACACTTTTTGCTGTAGGGCTTGTCACACCTGCAATAAAGCTTCCAAACTTATCCTTCTCTTTTGCGAGATCGCAACCATCGAGGCCTACATCCTGATGTAACCTGGAAGATGGATCCGTATCAAATGCATTGTTCAGATATTGTTGGGTGGTGACAAACCCCAAATTATTAGAAGTAACACCAGAGGTTATGTTTCCATCCCTAGGCAATCCGTTTTCAAAGGCATGAATACCGTCCCGCACGACGTCCTCCGAAATACTTCCCAAATTGAAGATAAGCTTTCCGCCCGTCGTATTGGATTTAGGGGTATGCCCTGGAATCCCGTCGTCGATCACACCATTGGCGGTATTGATAAATGGGTCCATCAACCAAAATTCAACGTATTCAATATTGGCTTTATCAAAATCCACTTCAGTTCGGATAGCGGTGGTGATTCCGCCCCAATTATTTTCCGGTTTCAATAGAAAGCCATTCGGATCAAGCCTCGTATTGTAATTATAAGGACCGCGTTCCGAAGGGTAGAAAGCAAGATTCAGGATCGGTTCATAAAAATTACCAACATAAGGGTCGCGATAGGGGAAAATTTCCTGTTGACCTATTGGACGGGTGTAATGATTAGCGTCTACGACATCATTTTGTGCTTTCTTATTGGACGGTCTGTATTGATTGGATTGGGTGTAAAACAAATTATCAATTTGGTACCACGCCAGCTTGGCGCGTAGCTGGCCGGCAGTTACGTCATCCAGATTGCCGCCGGACGGATCAAGTGGGGGAATGGTTGCCTTCGGCACGGTGGCAAGCTTCCAGCCGACAGGGTTAATGAGACTATAAGGCGTTGCGGTATTTTCAAAATCATCAATAAAAGAGGTGCCCGTTCCTTGCACGACATTGGAGGTACCGGGGAGCAGCTGGGCAAATTCTGCATTAAAAGAGATCGTGGATGGTTCTTTTGTTTGGAGGAAGGGTAACGCATCCACCATCTTGGTAAGGAAGCGTGAATTTTTTTTGATATTTACATCCACACCATATTCCATGTTCCTGGCCGGCTCCGTGCCAATCAGGTTTCGCGAAATGAGTGGGCGCTCATTGTAATACAAGAAAGTGGACCCGATGTTGATGTCGTCGGTCAACTTATAATCAAGACGCGTACCGAGCAGCGACCGTGTTTGAAAGGCAAAGGGATCCTGTTGCTCATAGGTGATGCTGATGTTTTTACCGGAACTTAAGATACCCTCATTTAGAATGGTCACCTTTCCAAAAGTATAATCTACCGTGTAGTCCTGATTCTCGCGAAGAGGTGCTCCCCCTGCATATACTTTAACCGATCCAGGCGAAATATTGAATCCTTGAATGATGATGTCTTTTCCAGACCCGGATTTGAAGGAGCCTACAATAAAGAATTTATTTTTATTAGCGACCAGGGACGCCGCATTCTGGGTGTCGTGATATAAGGTGTCATAAACATATTTGTTGATTAGAAAATCGCGTTCGGATGCATTCGGTTCATTGGTGTAAGTGGGATGGCCACGGGCATCCAGCGTCCCATTGAACAAATCCCTTAGACCTTTGTTGAAGGGCTCCAAATAAGGAAAAATAATCAACCCCGTTGCCGAGTTGATGGTAACCCCTTCGACAAAGTCAAAATTTCCATCGGGTTGCGGGTCATTGTATGGATTGAGTTTGTCAAGACCAAAGGCTTCAATCAATTGTTTAGCGCGAATAGCAGGGGCTCCTTCCTGCAATTGCGGATTGTCGATACCGGTGCGGTCATCGCGATAGATCACCCGCAGTTGAAACCCATCACGTGTAACCTGTGTAACATTGAGGTTGTAAATGTTTTTCATCATCAGATTCCAGGTTGGGACAATCGTACCTGCTGGGTCTTTAATGCTGATTTTACGTGGCCGCAACAATTTGAGATAAACCACTTCAGTGGGAGCCTTGGTGGAGTAGTCTTCGGTCATTTCACCAACTTTATAGGCATGGCCATTGTAAGTATATTGATAGGCGACTGCCAGGCCCTCATCATTTTGGAGCTTGCTTTGAAGGGTGATATACCCGAGTTGAGTGTTGAGCGTAAATTCGGTCGAGGCCAGCTTCCTGGCGCTGGTGATTTTTTCGAAGTCCAGGCCGTTGACAAAACCCAATCCTCCAAGCACTTGTTCTATGCCTGTGGATTCAGCCGACTTGCCTTTGAGGAAGGACGCTGTAAATAAATTGTTGGCGTCGTTATAGTTAGGAAAATTGTTGGCACCATCCTTGAGAAAATTAGGGATATCGTGACGGTAAGCTTTTTCAGATTCTCCCATATCCATAAATCCGACAACATCCCGCAAGGTCTGTGTATCGTTTTTGCGGTTTACCACATAAACTTCAACGCGTGTGACGTTGATGCCCGAGCCAATTTGGGGAATGGTGCTCAGCCATCTCTCATAATTCTCACGAAAGAATTGACCCAGAAAAAAGTGTCGGTTTTCATCGTAACTGGACGCTACTATTTCAAAGGGTTTGCCTTGCGCCGCGCCGCTGGTGCTTCCTGCTATATTAATAGAGGATAGTTTCCCGCGTTGCGTAGCAGCCAGCGCCGTTACCGAAAGTTTCCCAAACTGCAACTGAGCTTTTACGCCAAAAAGATTCTGGGCCCCACTAATCAGACTATTATTAAGGGGAAGGCTTACGTTTCCGATTTCCAGTTTTTTTAGAATATCTTCTTTGAAACCCGTGTACTCCACTTTCATGTTGTTTTGAAAGTCAAAGGAGTTGTTGTTATCAAAGTTGGTGGACACCTTCATTTTCTCACCAATTTTTCCCACGACACTCAGGTTGATCTGCTGATCAAATTGAAAGCCTCCATTTTTTTGCTGTCGGATGGGAATGGAGGGGTTTTGAATTTTTTGGAAGTTGGCCCCGAAGTCGAGTGTAACAAACCCACGGGGCACTAGCTCAACATAGCTTCCCCCAAAGATTCGGTCCATGATCGGGCTGATATAGATTTTGGGAAGCAAATTGCGGGAACTGACTGCGCTTTCGCCGTCGAGAGCCTGGCTTCTTCCCTTCCAGTAATCTTTCAGCATACTTTGGCTCTGTTTTTGATTGAATTCCCTAAAGGACATCGAAGACATGGGGCGGAAGTTGACTTTCCCGATCTTTTCATAGATGCTGTAGTTCATGCCCGTATCAATCTGCATATCCATATTGAGACTTTTGGGGTCTTTAAGAAAAAGGGGTGAGAAGGTAGTTTGATTGGAAAACGGATCGCCATAACGGTCGTGGGGCCGGAAAGTAGGTAGAAATGGGTTCTTGGGTATTTTGGCGATCGAGTCGAGTGCCTTTTTGGTAGAGTCAGCCTTTAGCTGGGCGTGCACAAACAGGGGTCCCAGACATAGTAGTAAAACCATGCCCAGTCCGAAAATGAACTGTCTTTTCAGTAGCGCTGTAACCAATCGTATCTCAGGCGTTTTTAAGGGCTTCCTTGACTAGCTCTTCCAAGCTAACTGCATTTCCCAATTTCTTCAGGGCCGCATCGATGCTCTTTTCGGCTGCGGGCCGACCTATTCCCAATGTCACCAACGCGGATAACGCTTCGCGGCGCTGTGTATTGTGCGGAAAACCTGGAATGTTAGGGTCTTCGATACCCTCTTTTCTCAGCTTGTCTTTCAGCTCCAGAATGATGCGCTGTGCTGTCTTTCCACCGATGCCTTTCACGGCCTGCAAAGTCTGAGTGTCTTCGCGCACAATGGCTGATCTTAACTCATGCGGAGGCAAGTAAGAGAGTACCACCATTGCGGTACCAGGGCCGACGCCATTCACCGAAATCAGATTCTGAAACATCGCTTTTTCGGCCTCATTGGAAAATCCATAAAGAATATGTGCATCGTCCCTCACCTGAAGGTAGGTCGACAACATAATCTGCTCCTTGTCTTTGATTTCCGAAAAAGTGTTGAGTGAAATATTCACCTGATACCCAACACCATTTACTTCGATCACCACAAAGGTGGGCTCTTTGAGGACCAACTTACCTTTTAAAAAAGCAATCATGCATTCAATTCAATAACTTGCTAAGCTATAAAAAAATTATCTCACGGCCCCTGTTCCGTGCCTCACCGATGGTAACCGGAGAATCGTAGAAATATTCTTCCGGGTAAGAATGGAAAAATTTCTAGAAAAGCGGTGAAATTTCTAAAAATGCGACGATAAAAGGAGCCGAAATCAGGAGCCCGTCAAACCGGTCAAGAAAACCACCATGGCCAGGCAAGGCGTCACCCGAGTCCTTGATTTCAATGCTTCGCTTGAGCAGCGATTCCACCAGGTCTCCAAATGTCCCACCCACAATGATGATCACACCAATCGTCAGCCATTGCCATAAAGCGAGCGAAGTGAAAAAATGGGCTATCCCAAAAGCAAAAAGCATGGCGAGTATGGCTCCTCCTAAAAATCCTTCCCATGACTTTTTAGGGGAGATTCGCTCAAATAATTTTCTTTTGCCAAACCGGGTTCCGGCAAAATACGCGCCGGTATCACTGGCCCAAAGTATAAAAAGGCAACCCCACATAATCTGGTAGTTGTATTGTTTGTTTTCAAATGCAGCAACATTTAAAAGTGCAAAGGGAATGGCGATGTAAAAAACTCCAAGAAAAGTAAAGGCGATATTCGTAAAAGGTTTGCGCTCAAATTTCTTGTATAGCTTGATCATGTACACACAGGATACCAGCGGAAAAATCAGGAAATAATAGCGGCTTGAGATCCGGCCTTCTTCAATAAAAAAAGACAAACAAAAAATCACCATGCCACAAATGGTGCCAAAGGTCTTCTGTGGAAGCATGCCATCCAGACCGGTGACCCGATAAAATTCCAGCAGGGACAATAGACAAAGTGTAAAGAAAATCAGAAAGTAAGTCCACTCACTGTACCAAACGCCAAAAATAATGGCGGCCGAACCCAGGATGCCAGTGATGAGGCGTTGGGTGAGGTTGTTATATTTTTGTAACACAGGCGTCAAGAGGAAGTGCGTTCAAATATTTTTTTTAAATACACCAAAAGACCAAAAGTAAGGATTGTTCCGATGATGATTACGGGCCATGGAGCAGCCTCTGTACTTTCCAGGTCGATGTTCACTTTGCCAAGTTGCTGGAGATAAAGCATGACCATCGCAAATCCGTTGTTGATGAAGTGTGCAAACATGGGTATAATTAAATTGCCCGACCAGAAATAAAGGTAGCCAAACAAGGCTCCTAATAAAACGCGAGGAATAAATCCAAAGAACTGCATGTGCATCGCGCTAAAGAGAACGGCGGAAATCCAGATAGCGATATGTCCGCTGCGTGTGGCCTGCTGCAGCTGAGTTTGAAGCATTCCACGGAAGACCAATTCTTCGCCGATGGCTGGAATAATCGCCACGATAAAAAAGACAAGAACGAATTGTCCCGGTGAATCAAACGTGGTAAAGAACTTGGTTAATTGGGTCGCTTTTTCCTCCAGGTTCCGGGCTGTAGTTTCAAAATCTTTCAGGAATTCGGGAAGAGAGAGATGGGCGTTCCAATCGATGATGACCGAATTGGGAGCCATAAACACCAGGACAAGGATTGCGGTGAGCGCAAGTACAAGCAACGGAGTGGATCTACGCTTTACAAAATCAAAAACGTTTTGTTTTTCTCCTCCAAACCAATATAGTGAAGGGCCGACAACCAAGCCAAAAAACGTTGCGCTTCCCTGTATAATAAGATAAGGTAGCTTGATCTCGGGGTACAACATGGGGTTAGTCAACTTCATTGCAAAATCCGGAAGTCTGTCATTTAAAAACGGAATGGTCAATAGAAATCCAATGGCGGGGCCAATTAGGTAAAATCCGGTGAGGGCAGTGAGTAAAATAAACAGGGCTGAAGTTGCGGCAGGTCGTTGACGGGGTATTAAATCAAATTCAGACATCTCAACAAATTCAGTTATTTTTGCGCCCAAATATGGTGAATTCTTTCCTTCGTTTAGAATAAGAACAGTAGATCGTGGTAAAAATCGGAAATATCGAACTCGGGGATTTTCCCTTGCTGCTGGCGCCCATGGAAGACGTGAGCGACCCGCCGTTCCGTGCCCTGTGTAAAGAAGGCGGTGCCGATCTGATGTACACCGAATTTATTTCCTCCGAAGGCCTGATCCGCGATGCCGCCAAGAGCATACAGAAACTGGATATTTTTGAATATGAACGGCCCATCGGAATCCAGTTGTTTGGAGGCAATGTCGATAGCATGCGCGAAGCGGCTGAGATCGCTTCCCGGGCCAATCCTGATCTGATTGATATTAACTATGGCTGTCCGGTTAAGGCAGTGGCATGCAAAGGTGCCGGTGCTGCGTTGTTGCAGGATATTCCCAAGATGGTGCACATGACCGACGAAGTGGTGAAGAGCACGCATTTGCCCGTAACTGTAAAAACCCGATTGGGCTGGGACGACCGCACAAAAAATATTCTCGAGGTCGCTGAGCGTCTGCAGGATGTCGGCATCAAGGCGCTGACCGTTCATGGTCGCACGCGCGCTCAGTTGTACAAAGGCCCGGCCGACTGGACCCTCATTGGCGAAATCAAAAATAATCCGCGCATCATCATTCCCATCTTCGGCAATGGCGATATCGATTCTCCCGAAAAGGCACTCGAATATAAAAACCGCTACGGTGTTGATGGGCTGATGGTGGGACGGGCAGCGATAGGCTATCCCTGGATATTTCAGGAGATCAAACATTATCTGGCCTCGGGCAAAATGTTGGCACCGCCGGATTTAGCCGAACGCATCAGTGCGACCCGCAAACATCTTGATTTTTCGGTTCGGTGGAAAGGTGACAAACTTGGCATTTTTGAAATGCGCCGACACTACGCAAGCTACTTCAAAGGCTTTCCCGACTTTAAACCTTTTCGCGCGCTCCTGGTGGAGGCGCTTACCATGGATGAAGTGCATAGAATTTTAAGTGATGTGGAGGAGCGGTTTTCCGGAGTGCCGGTTTTGGCTTAAACAAAACGCAGGAAAGTTTCCACAATTGACCTATGTCTGATAGACGCAACCTCACTCCGCTTATTTTACTGATTTCACTTTCGCTGATCTGGGGTACCTCTTTCATTCTGATCAAACAGGGATTAAAAGTATTTAGCGGTGATGAGGTGGGTGCCTTGCGTGTATCGGCCGCTTCTTTATTTATGTTGCCCATAGCACTGTTCCGGTTCAAAGAACTGAAGCAAGTGCATTTCGGCAAACTTTTCCTTGCCGGACTGATGGGGACATTTTTTCCGGCATTCCTTTTTGCCATGGCGCAAACACAAATCAGCAGTTCTATTGCCGGCATTCTCAATACCCTTTCTCCAGTGTGGACGGTGATCATGGGTGCGCTTTTTTATCATCAGCGCTTTCGCCCAATCGCCATTGTGGGAATTGTCGTCAGTTTTGCCGGTACTATCTTATTGGCCATTTCCCGTTCGGGTGGTACGATCGGCGGGATCAATAGCTACGCGCTACTGATTGTGCTGGCGTGTGTTATGTACGGAGCCAACCTGAACTGGGTGAAATACAAGATTGCCGATCTCGGGTCGATCACCATTACCAGTGTAGCCCTTAGCCTGATTGGGCCGTTGGGTATGGTTTACCTATTTGGATTTACCCACTTCACCCACAAAATGATGGTGGTCGATGGCGCCTGGAAAGCATTTGGAATTATAGTGCTGTTGGCCTTGATGAGCACTGCGGTGGCCACGCTCTTATTCAACAAGCTTGTGAAGATCGCCACACCATTATATGCGAGCTCGGTCACCTACATCATGCCCATCGTTTCTGTCATGTGGGGTCTGCTGGACAACGAAGAATTGTTGCCGGGACATTTTATTGGAATGGGATTAATTTTTGGCGGTGTCTATCTCGCTAACCGGGCCCGGGCCAGGATGGATAAGATTTAGAGTTCTTGGATTAAGGCCATCCTATTGACCCAGCAATCGGCTTATCCCAAAAATTCTAATTCGGACTCCTCACAAACTCATAAGGCGTAAACTCAACAAAATCCGCCACACGGAGCGTGAGCCCTGTCACTTTTCCACCCTCAACTTTAAACGGAATTTCCTTTACCCCATAGGTGGGAATGGAATAGGTGCATAAAAAAGTATTTCCTTCCAGCAATTCAAGCCGACCCGTCAAGTTGGGATGGTGCGAAAAATGAATTATCAATTTCTCATTTTCCAGTTTGATCGAGATCGCTCCGTACAGCGCGTCGGAATATTCGCCGGCATACGCCTTCCAATCCAGGGTCGGTTTGTTTTTTTTGATGATTACAGATTTTAGTGAATCAAGATATTTCTTTTCAATTTGTTGGTTTGTCTTGACTTGGTGAAGCGAACGTTTACTGTAACCGGTATAGGGGAGATTGAGAAAAGCATCCCGGACTTCGCTTGTCAAATCCTGAAAAAAATTATTCTGGTCTGTATTGGTGAGGATTACGATTCCCAGTTTTTCTTCAGGTACCAGCGTTACGGAAGAAACAAAACCATCAACACCGCCGGTATGAGAAACAACGAGCTTGCCTGCCCGGTCATTGAGGATCATCCCAAGTCCATAGAGATAGAAATGGGTGCTTACTTTGTCACGCTGGTCGAGTCCCATGATGGATTGCGGAGTACGGGTTGTAGTAATGGCTTCTGCCGGAATAACCTGGTTCCCGCTGTATTTTCCTTTGTCCAGTTGTGCAAAAAGCCAGTGGGTCATATCACTCGCACTGGAACTGATGGTGCCGGCGGGAGCCAGGTTATCTATTAGGGGAATCTGGAGTTTGACAAGTTTACCGTCCACCAGTGTGTACGGTGCAGCGGCGTTGGTGGCCGTGGTCATCTCTTTTGCCAGCATCAGCGTGCGGTTCATCTGCAATGGCATTAGTATTTTTTCTTTAACAAAGACTTCCCATGGCTGCCCTGTAACGGCGGGTATGATTTCTCCTGCTGTGGCAAAGGCGGCATTGCAATAACCCCACTTCGTGCGAAAGGGATAGGGTGCCTTGACGTGAGCCATTTTTTCAATCACTTCTTTTCGACTCAGGTTAGAGGCCCAATAAGTAAAGTCTCCCTGAAAGGTCTCAAATCCGATGCGGTGACAGAGTAAATCGCGAACAATGATTTCTTCGCTGGCCAAAGGGTCTTGCAACTTAAAAGTGGGAATCCATTTAGAGACTTTATCGTTCAGCGAAAGTTCTTTTCTCTGCTCCAACATCGTCAGCGCCGTAGCGGTAAAGGCTTTCGTATTTGACCCGATCATGAACAAAGTATTCTCATTCACCCGGTCGGGTTTGCCCAATTCCTGAACTCCGTAACCTTTCATGAAAACTACTTTACCATCTTTAACGATCGCTATGGCAAGCCCGGGAATTTGCCAATCCTTTATCCCCGTCTGGATATAGGTTTCTAAACTGTCGGTAATGAATTTGGGAAGGTCCTGCGCACGGGCTGAAATAAAAATCAGAGGGCTAAGAAGGAAGAACAGTATTTTTTTCATCAGGCGAAGATAAATAAAAAAATTCCGCATTGACGGGATTTCACATGGTGATAATAGGTTGCTGTTTTCTATCCCAATGCCTCAACTTCTTCAACTTCCTCTGGCATCATTTTTTTGAACAGGTTTTCAATCCCGGCCTTGAGGGTCACCGTGGAAGAGGGGCACCCGCTGCAGGAACCTTGCAGGGTCACGGTAACTTTTCTGTCTTTGTAGGAGTGGTAAGTAATGGCACCGCCGTCTTGTTCCACTGCTGGCCGTATATATTCATCCAGAATCGTCTTGATTTTCTTTATGGTCTCTGTTTCTTCCTCTACCGGGGCAGCGACGGAAGGCTTAACGTCAAGGATCAGTTTTCCGGATTCTAAAAAGCCTTGAATATGCTTTTTGAGTTTTTCCTGGATTTCCAGCCACTCGGTATCCTCTTTTTTGGTCACGGTCACAAAATTACTCATGTAGAAGACCCTGTCCACAAAAGGATATTCGAATAACTCCTTTGCCAGGGGTGCCTCGGAGGCGCTTGCCGCGTCCGGAAAATCAAAACTCATCCCCTCAGGAATCAACATTTCGTTAAGCACAAACTTCAGGGAGTTTGGATTGGGATTCGATTCGAGGTAAATGTGGATTGTTTTGGGTGCCGATTGTAGCATAGGTGAATAGGTTTCAGTCAATTAACAAATTTATGAATTTTAAGTTCTGGTTCCGGAGAAGGATAAGATAAGTTTATGGGTTGATTGGGCAAAAGGAATGCAAGACCGCGTTTTTTCGCTAAAATCAAATTCAACCGGCAAAACTTCAAAGAATCATTTCTCTATATTCACACCACCAAACCCATCGCACTTGACACAAAAATTACTCTACTTGCTGATTTTTATTTTTGCTACAGTGGCGGCTTTTTTGGGGTTGGTAAGCTATTATGATTTGGCTGTCATTCCCTCCGACCTACTCACCATAAGCCGCTGGTTAATTTGGGGGCTTTTGATTTACCTGGCCATACGTCGAAAATCGCTAACTACCTGGATTGTCGTGAGTATGTTATTGGGATGCGAAATCGGGTTTTCTTTCCCAATGGCTTCCTTGAAGTTGAATGTGTTGAGTGGAATTTTCTTGCGGCTCATCAAAACGATCATCGCCCCACTGATATTTTCGACGCTGGTCGTTGGCATTGCAGCACACTCCAATCTGAAACAGGTAGGAAGAATGGGACTGAAAGCTATTCTGTATTTCGAGATCGTCACCTCCGTAGCACTTTTCATCGGCTTGGCGGCCATCAATATCACCAAGGCTGGAGAAGGTATGGTGGTTCACCTGGACCAGTCACAGGTGGACCGTGCGAATAAATTAATTGCGGACAAGCATTCGCACGATGTAATCCTGGATATTTTTCCTGAAAATATTGCCAAGGCGGTAGCTGACAATAGTGTTTTGCAAGTGGTTGTATTTAGTATTCTTTTTGGGATCGGCCTGGCACTGCTCAGCGAAGAAAAGAAGAGGCCTATGCTCCAGTTTACAGAAGGCCTTTCGGATGTGATGTTCAAGTTTACCGATATCGTCATGTATTTCGCTCCCTTTGCGGTAGGCGGTGCCCTGGCTTATGCCATCGCTTCTATGGGTTTTGGTGTATTAAAAAACCTTTTGATGCTGGTACTTACGTTGTACGGAGCGCTGATTGTTTTTATTGGAGGTGTGTTGGTACCGGTCGGGTTCATCATAAAATTAAATTTTAGAAAATTTATTAAGGCTATCTCAGAGCCGGTGGTGATTGCTTTTTCCACAGCTACAAGTGAAGCGGCATTGCCGAAAGCGATGGAGAACCTGGAGAAAATGGGGATACCTCGGAAAGTGGTGTCCTTTGTTTTGCCGACAGGCTATAGTTTTAACCTTGACGGAAGTACATTGTATCTCTCTCTCGCTTCAGTGTTTGTGGCGCAGATGGCGGGTGTCGATTTAAGTTTGGGTGATCAGATTAAGATGGTGGTCATCCTGATGCTGACCAGCAAGGGTGTTGCCGGTGTTCGGGGTGCTACATTCCTGATTCTGGTAAGTACCGTCTCTTCGCTGGATATTGATCCGCAAAAAGCATTTGTCATTTTGGCCGTAGATGCGTTGATGGATATGGGACGCACTACTGTGAATGTCATCGGCAATTGCCTGGCAACGGTGGTGGTTGCCAAGTGGGAGGGAGAGTACAGTGATGGTTGAGTCGGAAACCAATTCGATATTCTCTTCTCGCAATCAATACCCGGCAATCTTCGTCTCCCAGGGATACGGTCGATTTGCGATGCCGACAGCTATCGGTAGCGATTGACGATTCTGGAGTTTCGATTTTTGTTGAGGTAATTTTGGTTCTGGTCGATTTGAGCGCGGGGATTGACGAATTGAGATTTAAGAATTGAGTTGTGAACGGTGAGTTCTGAGTTAATGAAAGACCATAGACACCTCTTTCAACGATACACCGAGTATCTTCTTTGCGATTTCATTTAATCGTGTTTCATCTCCTTCCAGGTGCAGTGTGATGTGGCGGTGCTCCAGCATTTCTCCTGGTTTGAGTTCTTTGGCAGGGGAAGAACTTTCCAACTCATAAAAAGGTCCCAGTTGACCGCCGTCGGCACGCGGGCCATCGTTGTAAGAATTGACCACGTCGCCCTGATAAGGTTCTTTCTGTATTTCCCATTTTGAATTGACATAGCTGGCATGCCGGTCAACGTCAAACTTTACCAGCGTGAGGATGTGCCGCCCCGCATCATAACTCCCCGCAATATTTTTCGCAATTGCCGGAGCAATACCCACTTTTCCACGATACCGACCGTCTCCTCTTAACAAGAGCAGGCTGTCGGACTGTGCTATCCGGTCGGAGGGAATGGTACCAAAATAATTGGCCGTAACCTTTTTTGTGTCACCTGACTTTTCATAAGGAATCATGATGGTGGTTTGGTCTGTAGGATTGTACATCCCCAAAATCCATATGGAGAGCAATCCGGTTCTTTTGTTCCAGCTTTTCTTTCCGGTATTGGTGATCGCATTCTTGCTTTCAAAGGCGACCACATTCAGGTTGTCGGTAACCACGCCGAACTCCAATTGTATCGCCACATTATCCAATAGCCTAATTTGCCGGTCAATGTCAAAATTAAATTGGTAGCCCTGATAATTAGTAAGCGAAGCAGATTTCTTAAACCTTGCTTCCGTCGTGGTCACCGACACCAGGTCAAATGGTTCGGTATCGATCAGTGCCGGAGTTTGCCAATGTTCAAAATCGAAGGGAACATCTTTCTTAAAAAAAAGCGAGAATTGCCCGCCTTCCGGACCCAGCCAAAAACGATCTTCGCCGCCGAGTGGGTTGAAGTGGGGTTGAAGTTTTCCAGATTGAATTAAAGGGTAATTGATCCATCCATAGCTGTTGCCGGACTCACCCATCGCCGTGCTGGTCATTACTCTGGCCTGAAAGTCTTTGATGATTACAATCTTTGCCTGACTAACAGCATCACCCAACACGATGACATCCTTATGGTTTTTCAGAAACGTCAGGTCGAATCCAAATGTGCCTTTTTTGAGAACTGAATCCTGCTTTATCTCATCATGTTGGGATTTCTTGTTTCCACAACCGAATGAGAACAGAATCAGAAACAGGAAAGCAAAATTGTTTTTCATCTTAATTGACGTCCAATTCGATTTTTCCCGGAAGTTTGGGGAATGGATTGTGTGGCTCCGACTGGTACCAATAAGCTACCGACGCAATATCGGATTGCTGTGGTAAATACAAGCCGTTATTTCTCCAGCCCAAATCCTGGATGGTAATCTTCATATCCTGTTCAAACCTCACCGGATCGGTAATATGCCAGCGATACATTCCAAACCGTTGCATGACTTTATAATGACCATCCCCCCGAATAACCTGATGGAGTCCAGAGTATGGAGTGGAAAATTCGGTATAATCAGTCACCTCCAATCCGGATGCATTCTTCTTTCGCGTATCAAAGTCGTAG
>JAYVXP010000096.1:0-45870 GCA_043785125.1 Bacteroidia bacterium | reverse complement strand
TCATCCCCACCAAATCCATCATAAACGCATACTGCAGCGCATAATCTTTTAAGGGTTTGAAGCGACCACTTGCTCCGCCATGCCCTGCATCCATATTGGTGTGAAGGAAAATAACATGATTGTCTGTTTTCATCGCCCTCAACTTGGCAACCCATTTGGCGGGCTCCCAATATTGGACCTGACTGTCGTGAAGTCCTGTTGTCACCAGCAGATTGGGATATGCTTTTTTCTCTACGTTGTCGTAGGGGGAATAGGAAAGCATGTATTCATATTGTTCCTGGATGCCCGGGTTGCCCCACTCATTCCACTCGCCGGTTGTGAGGGGAATGCTTTCATCCATCATGGTGGTCATGACATCCACAAAGGGAACTGCGGCGATAACTCCCTTGTACAATTCGGGGTTCATATTGGTGATCGCTCCCATCAACAACCCTCCGGCACTGCCGCCATTGGCAAATAGTTTGTCGGGTGCGACAAACTTATTCTCGACAAGGAATTTTGAACAATCCACAAAATCGGTAAACGTATTTTTCTTGTTCATCATTTTTCCTTTCTCATACCATTCTCCTCCCATCTCCTGACCTCCGCGGATGTGCGCAATGGCATACACAAATCCGCGATCCAGCAAACTCAATCTGTTGGAGCTGAAGCTGGGATACATCGTAGCACCATAGGATCCATAACCGTAGATCAAAGCCGGATTGGTTCCGTCTTTCTTAAGTCCCTTGCGGTAAACGATGGAGAGGGGCACCCGTGCGCCATCGCGTGCCGTGACCATAACCCGTTCGGTTTGATAATTATTGGGGTCAAATCCACCCAGCACTTCGCGTTGCTTCATCCGTTTTTTCTGGTGCGTATCCATGGTGTAATCATAGACAGAGGGAGGCGTAGTCATAGACTGATAATTGTACCGCAGCACCGTAGAATTAACATCGGGATTCTCACCAATGCCCGCAACATAAGCCGCCTCACCAAAATCGATATGGGTTACGGAATGGTCTGTCCATTTGATCAATCGGATGGTGGTCAGCCCTTCTTTCATTTCCTCCACAGCCATGTAGTCTTTAAAGAGTTCTGAATTCTCAAAGAAAATGCTGTCCCGATGAGGAATGACATCTATCCAGTTTTCCTTCCCTGGCTTGTTGAGAGTGGCCTCTACAAGCCGGTAGTTTTTTGCTGCCAGGTTGGTGCGGATATAGAATTTACCATTGAAATGGTCCACAGAATACTGGACCTCTTTTTGGAGGGGTTCAATCAACGTTATTTTTCCAACGCCGTGGTCCGCTTCCAGAAACCGGTCTTCGGAAGCATCGGTTCGGCCCGAACTGATGACGAAATATTTTTTAGAACGGGTTTTAAATACATAACAGGAAAGTGTCTGGTCCTTTTCCTCATAAAGAAGTTGGTCTTTCATGGGATCGGCACCCAGGACATGTTTATAAACCTGATAAGCACGAAGCGTCTTTGGATCCT
Source organism: Bacteroidia bacterium (assembly GCA_043785125.1). GTDB lineage: Bacteria > Bacteroidota > Bacteroidia > Cytophagales > Cyclobacteriaceae > ELB16-189. The sequence continues at coordinate 44,397 of JAYVXP010000096.1, read as the reverse complement.
GTCTGCTGTACAACACCGTTTTGTTATCATTGGCCCAGGCCACATTGCCGGTAGTGCCTCCGATCTTGTCGGCCAGCATTTTGCCCGTGCTCAGGTCTTTAAATTTTATCGTGTAAAACCGCCGGCCGATTGTGTCCATCACCAAATGAGCGAGAAGGTGATCAGTACTGACTCCCGCAAAGAAGCTGAAGTACGCGTGCCCTTTTCCCAGGATATTTCCATCACCCAGAATTTCTTCCGCACCATCCAATGAATTTTTCTTCCGACAATAAATCGGATATTCTGAGCCTTCTTCAAAACGCGTGTAATAGTAGTAGTCATCCAATTTATAGGGTACCGATTCGTCCTTCTCCTTAATCCGGCCTTTCATTTCGGCAAACAGCTTTTCCTGAAGGGGCCTGGTGTGCGCCATCATGGTGTCGAGGTATTTGTTCTCGGCTTTCAGGTAATGAATAACGGCCGAGTCTTCACGGTTTTTGAGCCAATAATAATTGTCGGTGCGCTTGTGGCCGTGCTTAGCCACGATATCAAAAGGTTGAATTTTGGCAATGGGTGGACTGACATTTGGAAATCCTCTTTCTTGCTTTGGGGCGCAGGCAAATAAAATCAGGGTAAGTAGTGGTGCAACCAGATTGCTGAGGCGGAGCGGGTGATTCATATTGCTTAATTTTTTGGTTCTCAAAGATGCTAAAAATCTGCGATGTGCAATGGAACCTCCTTAGGGCTAGTAACCCAAGCCTTAAGGCTTGGGTTACAGGGCGACCGCCTTCGAAACTTGGCCGTCCTCACCGTTTTAGCAGACTAATTAATTGATTAGTTTTGTGTCAAAGCAGCAATGGCAGAAAATACGTACAAGTCCAATACCTTCAAAAAGCCTGAGAAAGAAAAGAAGGGAAAGGGACCGCGGTCGAAATCTAAATTCAGTTTTGAGTTTTTGAAGGATCAACGGTTCATCCTTGCCGTCGGCTTCTTTTTGATCATCACCTCACTTTATCTTTTCACCTCTTTTTTATCCTACCTTTTTACGGGAAAAGCGGACCAAAGCGTAGTAGAGGCACTGGGGGGCACGGGTCTGATCGAATCAGGAAAGGAAGCTGAAAACTGGCTCGGACTTTACGGAGCCGTTACATCTCACTATATTATCTTCCGGTGGTTGGGTATTTCCGCATTCTTTATTCCTCCATTGTTATTTCTTCTCGGTTTCCGCCTCGTTTTTAAAAGGGAACTGGTGCCCATTTTTTCTGTATTTATTTTTTCGGTCTTTGCCGGATTGTGGTTAGGGTTGCTCCTGGGATATGTCACCCATAGTATTTCAGGTGTTACCGAAGTAAGTTTCCTGAGTGGCGGATTGGGCTATGAGTTGGCAAGGGTCTCCGACGGACTTTTTGGATGGGGAACATTTCTGATCCTGATTCTCTCTTTGTTTATTTTTATTATATACTTTTTTAATGTCACGGCCATCAACGCCTTTCCTGTAAAGGACCCTAAACCCATGGGCAGTGATGCCATTTTGCCGGACGATGAAGGGATAAGACCTACCTATACCGAGGATCTCGACAACTGGCCTGACCTAACCAAAGAGAAAGAGGAAATCGGGATGGCGGTTAATACCGCTACAGTAAAACCGATTTTTTTACCGGAGATTAAACTGGAGGTAGAAAAAAAGAAGCCGGACGCTGACATCAAAGAGCCCACTTTTTCAATAGAAGAACCGAAAACAGACACGGAAGTCCTGGCAGAACAACTGGTCGACGCACAAGGTGCTTATGACCCCACGCTGGATTTGAGTGGTTATAAATTTCCTCCGCTCGAACTGTTGAATGAATATGAGACGGGCAAGGTGCAGGTGACGCAGGAGGAACTGAATCAGAACAAAGACAAAATTCTGGAAACGCTGACCAATTTCAAAATTGGCATCAGCAGCATCAAAGCAACGATTGGCCCAACTGTAACCTTGTATGAAATCGTACCTGAAGCTGGAATCAAGATTTCAAGAATCAAGAATCTAGAAGATGATATTGCACTGAGTCTGGCAGCCCTGGGTATTCGCATTATCGCCCCGATTCCCGGCAAGGGCACCATTGGAATTGAGGTGCCGAATAAGAACCGCGAGATGGTCAGCATCCGCTCGATGTTAAGTTCAGAGCGTTTTCAAAAAACCGACAAAGAATTGCCAGTCGCACTCGGAAAAACAATTTCCAACGAAGTGTTGGTCATCGATCTGGCAAAGATGCCTCACTTACTTGTCGCGGGGGCAACCGGACAGGGTAAGTCGGTGGGGTTAAATGTAATCCTTACCTCTTTGTTATATAAGAGACATCCAAGTCAGCTTAAATTTGTGCTGGTCGATCCCAAGAAAGTGGAAATGTCGCTGTTTAGTAAAATTGAGCGACATTATCTAGCCAAACTTCCCAACAGCGAGGAGGCCATTATCACTGATACGCGCAAGGTAGTCCACACCCTGAATTCTCTGTGCATCGAAATGGAGAATCGCTATGAGATGATGAAAGATGCCGGAGCCAGAAACCTGAAGGAATACAATGCGAAGTTTGTTTCGCGCAAGCTCAATCCGAAAGAGGGCCATCGCTTTTTGCCCTATATTGTTTTGGTGATCGATGAGTTGGCCGATCTCATGATGACCGCTGGAAAGGAAGTGGAAACACCCATTGCGCGGCTTGCACAATTGGCCCGTGCCATTGGAATACATTTGGTGTTGGCAACACAGCGTCCTTCGGTAAACGTTATTACCGGAGTGATCAAGGCCAATTTTCCGGCACGATTGTCATTCCGGGTGACTTCCAAAGTCGATTCGAGGACCATCCTGGATACAGGGGGAGCGGATCAACTTATTGGGCAGGGCGATATGTTGTTCTCTGCCGGTTCGGATATTATCCGGGTACAAAGTCCCTTTGTCGACACGCCGGAAGTTGAGAAAATTTGTGAATTCATAGGGGCACAGAAAGGCTATGATTCGGCCTACATGCTGCCCGAATTCGAAGGCGATGAAGCGGGCCCGTCTGATGTTGATCTTTCTGAGCGCGATTCCCTGTTTGAGGAAGCCGCGAGACTTATTGTTATGCATCAGCAGGGGAGTACATCGTTGATTCAACGCAAACTTAAGTTAGGATATAATCGAGCAGGTCGATTGATTGATCAGCTTGAGGCAGCCGGGATTGTGGGGCCATTTGAAGGATCCAAGGCCCGTGAGGTGCTGATCAAGGAAGAAATGAGTCTGGACCAATTATTGAGTGAGTTGAAAGAAAGGCATAGTCAATCTTAATATTTTTGAAATGAAAAAAAGTATAGTTGGAGCTTCGTTGTTATTCATTGCCCATTTCGGTTTTGCTCAATACGATCCCAAGGCGTATGAAATCCTGGAGGCCATGAGCAAGAAGTATAAGGCCATACCCGCTTTTGAGGCAGCAATTTCCTATACACTCACCAATGAGACAGAGAAAATAAATGAGGAGGTCAAGGGTAAAATTACGGTGAAGGGTGACAAGTACCGTTTGGCGCTTAAGGAACAGGAAGTATTTAATAATGGCACCACGGTGTGGACTTATTTGCCAGAGGAGAAGGAAGTGAATATTGACAGCTTTGATCCGGGAGCAGAAGATAATATCAATCCTTCCAAGATCTTTGACATGTATAAGAAGGGCTATAAGTATTTATACCTGCAAGACAGAACCGAGGCAGGCATTGTTTGTGAAGAAGTGGATTTGGTACCGGAGAAAAAGGACGCCAAATATTTTAAGATTAAAATGATGATCAATAAAAAGGATAAAGGAGTCCAAAGTTTTACTTTTTTTGAGAAAACGGGTAACCGGTTTAAATATAACATTACCAAGTTCACACCCAACGCGAAAATTGAAGACAGTTACTTTACATTTGACCCCAAGAAATATCCAGGTGTTGCTTTGAATGATTTGCGATAAGAAATTAAATCAGGTTGAAAGTCGTGCTACCCTCTGGCGGGGACACGACTTTTTAGTTTAACTTCGTCTCATGACGCGTGCCGAGCTATTTGCCCAAATCCAAAAAAAGAGATCCTATCTCTGCGTGGGTTTAGACACGGATCTTTCAAAAATACCCAGGCATCTCCTTTCACTTCCCGATCCGGTTTTTGAATTCAACAAACAAATCATCGATGCTACCGTTGATTACGCAGTAGCCTATAAACCCAATGTCGCTTTTTATGAAGCATTGGGCCCGAAAGGGTGGGAGAGCCTCCAAAAGACTGTGGACTATATCCCCAAAGATATTTTTACCATTGCCGATGCAAAACGTGGAGATATCGGCAATACTTCTGCGTTGTACGCCAAAGCATTTTTCCAGCAAATGAATTTTGATGCTCTCACGGTAACACCCTACATGGGTGAAGATTCGGTAAAGCCTTTTTTAGATTTTCCCGGCAAGTGGGTTATTCTTCTCGTCCACACCTCCAATCCAGGCAGCGAGAATTTTCAATTGCTCGAGACCAGGGATGGCAAATTCGTGTACGAAGAAGTGATTTTAGCCGCACAGGAATGGGCAACGCCAGATCAAATGATGTTTGTGGTTGGGGCCTCCCATGCCGACAAGATTGGGATCATTCGTGCACTTGCCCCGGATCACTTTTTTCTGGTGCCAGGCATCGGAGCACAAGGTGGGGATTTGGAAGCCGTATCAAAAGCTGGCTTGAACAGCCAATGCGGGTTGCTGGTTAATTCCTCAAGGGCGGTAATTTATGCCTCCGGTGAAAAGGACTTTGCTGCTGCTGCAAGAAAAGCGTCCCAGAACGTCCAGACTGAAATGAATTTTTGTCTGGAAAAGTTTTTGCCCGCTTCTTGATTCTTGGTGCGGGATTCTCGATTCTTACTTCTTGCACCTTCCTATGCACGAAGCTTTTATTCACTATATCTGGCAGTTCCAGTATTTTAACCGGAATGCATTGACTACGTCAGAAGGTGAAAACATTGAAGTATTAAAACAGGGAATATTAAATAACCACGCTGGGCCTGATTTTGCAAATGCGAAAGTTAAGATTGATGGAATTGACTGGGCCGGCAGTGTTGAAATTCATACCAAGTCCTCCGAATGGTTTGAACACCATCACGATCAGGACGTAGCTTATGAGCAAGTGGTTTTGCACGTGGTATGGAAGTATGATAAACCTGTTTATCGGGCAGATAAAACCTTGTTGCCAACACTTGAATTAAAAGACCGCGTGGATGGGGCATTGATTCAGGAGTACAAAAAACTGATCAACAACCCTTCTTCCATCCCATGCAAGAAATCATTTTCCCAGGTTGCGGAGTTGATCAAACTGTTCATGCTCGATAAGTCGTTGATGCAGAGGCTCGAAACGAAATCAACCCGTGTGATCGAAATTCTAAATCAAAATAAAAACGATTGGCAGGAAACAGCCTACCAGGTATTGGCTGGAAATTTTGGGTTTAAAGTCAACAGCGATTCTTTTTTCAATCTGGCCAGGGCACTTCCTTATAAAATTCTGTTGAAGCACGCCGACCAGCCCGTTCAGGTAGAGGCGTTACTTTTTGGTCAGGCCGGTCTGCTGGATGTGTCTGTCGGCGATGCGTATTATCGCTTACTTCAGCGTGAATACGATGTGTTGAGTAAGAAGTATAAACTCGCGGGGCGGAAACTTTCAAAAGTGCAATGGCGGTTTATGCGAATGCGTCCGGCAAACTTTCCAACCGTTCGAATTGCCCAGTTCGCAGCGCTGTTGATTCAACGTAAAAACCTGTTTTCTACAATCTTTGAAGTAGGAGACTTTTATTCTTTGCGAAAATCATTTTCGATTATTCAATCAGAATACTGGCAAAGTCATTATCAGTTTAACCGGGAGACCAAACAAAGAGTGGCCGACCTGGGTGACTCCAGCGTGGACAATATTCTGATTAATTCCGTTGCGCCATTGTTGGTAGCGTATGGAAAATACACGGATAAGCAACAGACTGTTGACTACGCAGTGAACATCTTGGAGCATGTTTCGGCTGAAAATAACGCGATCATCAAAATCTGGAAAAAGCTGGGATACACCGCCAAAACGGCTTTTGACTCTCAGGCGTTGATTGAATTGTACAATCAATTTTGTCAGAAGAGAAATTGCTTAAATTGTGCGATTGGTGCCTCTTTATTAAAGCCAAAACCCTGATTTGATGCCCCTTGTTTCAGCCCTTAACCTCGTCGTCATGGCAGGGCTTGCTGTTTTCATCTGGAAAAAACAAGATCCGCATCTTCGCCCCTTGTTTTGGCCTGCGCTTATCTTCAAGTTGCTGGCGGGTGTAGGACTGGGCCTTATCTATCAGTATTATTATTCCACCGGTGACACCTTCCATTTTTTTGACCTGGCCAAAGAGCAGGCACGTCTCTTTCATATTGACACTGGATCCTATTTGGAGGGGATGTGGCATGATGCCGACGGAGAGTGGAAGGGGGCTGCACGGTCGATATTCTTTGTAAAGATACTTAGTATCGTCGCGATCTTGACCGATGGCAATTATTGGATCACGTCGCTCTGGTTTTCATTTCTTTCTTTTAGTGGCTCCCTCTATATCGTAGGCTGCATTATGCGGTTTTTTCCAGGAGCCAAAATGGCGACGGCTTTGGCTTTTTTATTTTTTCCGTCTGTCGTGTTTTGGGGTTCCGGTGTGATCAAGGAGAGTGTGGCCCTGGCTGCTTTGTTGTTGCTTTCAGGAATGTATTTGAAAGCCATGATGAATACATCACCCCGCCCGACTGAATTTGTTCTGGGCCTGATAGGCTTTTGGATTGTTTGGAATTTGAAGTATTACTGGATTGCCGTTTTCCTGCCCGTCGTCATCACTTCCCTGGTGGTCCACTTTACTTCGATCAGGTTTAAAATTCCTTCCCGGTTGAAACTGTATTATTGGGTTGTACTGTTTGTCGTGCTTTGTTTTGGTGTGAGTCTTTTGCATCCAAATTTCTACCCAGAGCGATTCCTTCAGGTGGTGATCGAAAGCCATCAGGCATTTGTGAAGGTCTCTGACCCCACTGATCTGATTCAATATGAATCGCTGAGCGCAAAATGGGCAAGTGTGGCGGTTAATTCGGCGTGGGCCCTGATTTCCGGGATTTTCAGACCCTTTTTGTGGGAAGCAAACAATGGCCTTAAAGCACTGGTGTCCCTGGAAAACCTGTTTATTTTTTTGCTGTGCATTGGTTCGTTGTTCAGGATAAAAGATTTTTTTAAAGCTCAAAATCGACTGATCACGATGTCGGTGATGGTCTATATTGTCTTGCTCTGTGTGTTTCTGGCACTCTCTACTCCGAACATGGGTAGCCTGGCAAGGTATAAAGTTGGGTTTCTGCCCTTTCTCATTTTTCTGATCAGCTATAAAAATTCATTTCTAAATTTTGTCAAGTTTCTTGGTTAAGAAATCCGAAAGAGAAATCACCATAGTTTGTCGCGAGAGTGGAAAACCCTCCGTTTCTGGTACGATGACAAAGCTCTTAGCGGGTATTAGATCTTCTAAAGCCAGGTTGAATCCTTTCGTGAGCGTTGGCGCGGAAGAATATTTGATCTCAATGGCCGCGGCAATCCGTCCGGATCTTTCCAAAATGAGGTCGCACTCCGTACCTTGATGCGTGCGGTAAAAAAAATATTGGAAACGATCTCTTGCTTGGCGTTTGATTTGTTCAATCACATACCCTTCCCAGGAGGCCCCGATGAGGTGGGTATTTTGCAGCGCTTCTTTATTCTGAATGTTGTTGAGATAATGAAATATACCGGAGTCAGTGAGATAGACCTTGGGTGATTTTACCAATCTCTTTTTTATGTTGTGTGAATAAGGGCACAGTCGCTCCAGCAAAAAAGCATTCTCCATGAAATTCAAATAACGGTTTACCGTATTACCTGTAACGCCGAGTGCGCGCCCAAAATTTTCCGCGTTCCACAAGTTGCCATGAAAACTTGCCAACATTCGCCAGAAGCGCTCGAGGGTGAAAGCTTCCACAATGAGGCCAAGTTGTGGCAGGTCCCGTTCCACATAAGACTTTACAAAATTTTTGCGCCAGGCAAAACTGAGTGCTTCCGAGGGCGCGCCGAATGAGTCAGGAAAGCCACCACGCAGCCATAATTGGTCACGCTTTGTCGCCCCTATTTCAGTCTGCAAAAATGGGGTTAGTTCATAGTAACCGATGCGGCCGGCCAGGGAATCAGAACTCTTTTTGATCAATTCCGCCGAGGCGGATCCCAATACAATGAAACGCCCTGGAACCCGGTTTTCATCAATCAAGCTGCGCAGTTCATTCATCAATTCGGGCATGAATTGGATTTCATCCAGAATGACCAACCTGCCCTCCAGATTTTTCAGGAACAGGTAAGGATCGGTCAGTTTTGCACGATCACGGGAGGTTTCCAGGTCCAGATAAACAGAGTCCTTTTTGCCAGAAGCCAATTGTTTGGCCAATGTGGTTTTGCCGACCTGTCGGGCGCCCAGAATGCCTACGACCGGGAAAAAGCCAAGCATTTTGCGAAGTTCAGGTAGGCAATCCCTTTTTATATCCATGAAAAATAGAAATGTAATTTATGATTTTCATGGTAAATGTAGCAAAAAATTGTTTTACAAATTCAAAGAAACAAAAGGATGAATCCTCCTTTGGGGTGATTATCTTTGCCATTCAATAAGAAACAATGGAAAACCCGGTCATCATTTTGGGGGCAAATTATGTAGGTCGCATCGCGAAAGAGATTTTTGAAAGCAACCAGGTAGTGGTGTATGGATTTCTGGATGATGATCAGAAACTCCACAACACGGACATAGATGATGTATCGGTACTTGGAGGTACGGATGATGAGGGTTTTTTGAAGTTGATTGGGAAGAAATGCGAGGCGTTTGTCGCCGTAGATGACAATGCGCTGCGCAAAAACCTGGTCAACATGATTCAGGAAGTCAGGTATAAACAACCCGTCAACGCAATACATGCCGGTGCTTCCGTATCGGTAAAGGCAGACGTGGGCCATGGAAATCTAATCGATAATGGTGCAATCATTGCACCCGGCGCCAGGGTAGGAAGCCATTGTCTGATCAACGCCCGCTCGTTCATCGGGGTTGAAGCCAAGGTCGGCGATTTTGTTCAGGTAGGTTCCGGAACGTTGATCAACCCTGGGGTGACCATTGAAAACGAAGTATTTATTGGATCGGGTGTAATCATCGTTTCAGGTGTCACCATCGGCAAAGGTGCCCGAGTGGGGGCGGGGGCGGTGGTCATCGCTTCAGTGAAATCCAATGAAACGGTGTTTGGGAATCCGGCCCTACCGGTGAAGAGGTAGGTAGAAATAATTGAATCTTGAAAATATCCGAAACCGATCTTATCCTGAATCCCGATGGCAGTGTCTATCACCTGAATTTGTTGCCCAAGCACATTTCAGAGACCATCATAACTGTCGGAGACCCAAGCCGGGTGTATTTGGTGAGTCAGTATTTTGATGAGGTAGAATTTGAAATGAACAAGCGTGAGTTTATCACACACGTGGGCAAGTTCAATGGCCAGAAGATCACCGTCATCAGTACGGGGATCGGCACCGACAACATTGAAATATTTTTTTCAGAATTGGATGCTTTGGTCAATATCGATCTTAAAACAAGGGAGCCCAAGGCTAGGAAAAAGAAATTGAAGATTATCCGGATTGGCACTTCGGGGGCGCTTCAGGAAGATGTTCCTGTGGGGACCCATCTTGCTTCAGTCTATGCCGTTGGATTGGATAACCTCATGAATTTTTATGATTTGCCGATGGATGATTTTGAAACGGGTGTCGCGCATGATCTTCAAAAGAAGGCTGGCTTTCCATTTATGCCTTACGTAGTCAAAGGGTCCGAGTCATTAGTAAAGCAGATTGCATTTGACATGGTAATGGGAAACACCGTTACGTGCCCCGGATTTTATGCGCCACAGGGACGAGCGTTACGCATTCCGATCCGCTTCCCGCGTTTGATTGAAGATTTGAACTATTATCACAAGGGAGACTTCTGGCTTACCAATTTTGAAATGGAGACTTCCGGCTATTATGCGATGGCCCGGCTTCTGGGACATGATGTGCTGAGTGTGAATGCCATTGTTGCGAACCGGGTGAAGAATAAACTGTCAAAGAACCCCACCAAAGTGATCGAGTCCCTAATCCAAAAAGTGCTGGAAAGAATTTAATCAGGCCGCAGCCATGCTGTCCATGCGCAAAATGTGTTGACCGGCGCGGAACGGATCATTGTTATAAAACCCGGAGAGAATCCGGTGGGCAATTTGTTCGACCACCAGCTCGTCTTCACTTTTCCCTTCCTTGCCTTGCCAAAAGACCCGTTGCGGATGTAGTTGCATATCATTGATGTAGGCCTTAGCCCAGCTGTATTGCTCATCCGTAAAAGTGATGGTAAAGCAGGTTTTTACTTTTTGTGTTTCCATAGTACAAAGAGTTTCGCAAGAGTGATGCCAAAAAATTCACTCTATTTTACCAAAAAAATTCATATCAAAACAAGGGCCTTGCCCGCAGGCGGTCATCTTCGTTCGTTGATGGGACAAATCCGGATTGATCAAAGTGACACCTAATTCACTAATTTTGGGCTGTAGACTCCGGTGGAGAAGTTGCGCATGAGAGACTTTGAGATTTATACCTTGACAAATGGCATCCGTGTGGTGCATAACCGCATCACCACCACAAAAATCGTTCACTGTGGCATCATGTTGGATATCGGGAGTCGCGATGAAACTACCGCAAATCAGGGGATTGCCCATTTTTGGGAACACATGGCGTTTAAGGGAACAAGGAAGCGAAAGGCTTTTCACATCCTTAACCGTTTGGAATCCCTTGGTGGTGAGTTGAATGCGTTTACCGACAAAGAGAAGATTTTATTCTTCGCCTCGCTGCGCGATGATTATTTTGAGCGCGCCGTAGAATTGCTTGCCGATATCACATTTGATTCGATTTTTCCTGAAAGTCAGATCAGGCGAGAACGAAGTGTCATCCTGGAAGAGATGGCCATGTACCAGGATGACCCGGAAGATTCTTTACAAGATGAATTTGATCACATCATTTTTGCCGATCACCCGCTGGGGATGAATATACTGGGGCGTGAGAAAACGGTTACTTCGGTTCGCAGAAAGGATTTTAAGTATTTTGTCAAAGAGCACCTCGACACACGAAGAATTATTTTTTCCAGTGTCGGAAATGTTTCAATGGAAAAGGTAGTTCAACTGGCAGAGAAATACCTTGGACATATCCCGAAAATGATTTCTCATAAAAAGCGAAAAATATTTTCAGGATATAAACCCAAAACGGCCACGCTCAACAGGTCGGTAAAACAGGCGCGCTGTGCTATTGGACGAACCGCTTACGCCCTCTCGGATGAAAAGCGAAGTTCTTTTTTTATGCTGACCAATATTTTGGGCGGACCGGGCATGAATTCACGGCTCAATATGGCGTTACGCGAAAAGCGGGGCTATGTCTATTCCATCGCGTCACAATTTGTTCCTTTCACCGATACTGGCTTGTTCGTGATATCATTTGGTACAGAACCATCACAGATGGCCAAGAGCATCACCCTGGTAAAAGATGAATTGAGAAAGTTGAGGGAAAGGCCCCTTGGCACAAGACAATTGGCTTCATCCAAGGAGCAAATTCTGGGGCAGATTGCCATGGCAGAGGAAAATAATGCCAGCTTCATGATGATGATGGCGAGAAACCTACTGGACATGGGCAGGATAACCACATTGGAGGAACTATTTGACCGGGTTAACAATACCTCGGCGGCAACATTGATGAAGTTGGCCAATGAAATGTTCGATGAAAACAAATTGAGTTACCTGATTATGGAACCCAACAAGAAACATGGAAATTCTGGATAAAGAGATTCAGCAATACAGCGAGAGAAACACTTCCACCGAAACGGAATTGCTACGGAAGATTAACAGGGAGACGTATGCCAATGTGTTGGGCCCCCGAATGATGTCGGGTCATTTGCAAGGCCGTCTTCTTGCCATGATCAGCCGAATGGTGCAACCCAAAAATATTCTGGAGGTAGGTACCTTCACGGGATATTCAACCATTTGCCTGGCCGAAGGACTTGCCCCTGGGGGTAAGCTGGTGACACTCGATATCAACGAAGAGCTGGAAGAGCGTGTACGGGGTTATTTTGAAGAAGCGAAACTGGAAAATGTGATAAACTATCGGATCGGCAATGCATTACAAACGATCCCAACCCTGAATGATTTCTTTGATTTGGTCTTTATTGACGCCGACAAAGAAAATTACAGTAACTATTTTGATTTAATTATAGACAAGGTCCCGGCTGGCGGTTTTATCCTTGCCGATAATGTGTTGTGGAACGGGAAAATTCTTGATGCCGATCCCGACAGAGACACGCGCGCTGTTCTCGATTTTAATAACAAAGTGCATCATGATTCCCGCGTGGAAAATATCCTGTTGCCGATAAGAGATGGGATGATGGTGATGAGGAGAATCTAGTGCCGTTCCAACTAATATAATCTATTAATGTTGGAGCGAGCCTTCCCTTGCACTTTAAAATTTTGTATCTTTGTAAAAGATGAGATTTTTTGCAGTCGCGCTAGTTTTTTTCGGAGCTGCTGCCTCTTTTGCCCAGACTCCCGAAGTGCCCCACAAAATGCAGTTTGCAGGCATGACGCTGACCATTCGTGACGATGCGCGCCGGGAAATACAAAATGACGTGGACGCACTCACCCAACACGCGCGTTATTTCGCCATGAAAACGGAACGCGCCAAAACCTATTTTCCGGTCATCGAAAAAATTTTTGTGGAGGAAGGTGTGCCGGACGATTTTAAATACCTGGTGCTGCAGGAAAGTGCGCTCGTGGCAGATGCTGTTTCTGTTTCGAATGCGGTCGGATTTTGGCAATTCAAGGACTTTACAGCTATGGAGATGGGCTTGCGGGTCGATAAAGAAGTGGATGAACGCATGAACCTCGTATCGGCAACGCACGCGGCCGCAAAATACCTCAAGCAAAACAATTATCGATTTAATAATTGGCTGCTCGCCCTTCAGGCCTACCAAATGGGTGCCGGAGGTGTGATGAGATCTGTGGGCGATGCGCACAATGGAGCGAAGAAAATGGAAATTACCGCTGAGACCTATTGGTATGTCAAGAAATACCTGGCGCACAAAGTGACATTTGAAAATGCGCTGACCGGAGAAGCGCAACTGAAAGTGATTGCCTATCAACCCAAGAAGAGAAAAACCCTGAAGGAGATTGCTGTTGAACTATCAGCCGAAGAAGAAGACCTGAAAGAGTATAATAAATGGCTTAAAACTTCCGAAATCCCAGACGATAAACTTTACACTGTCATGGTGCCTGTAGGAAAGCATAACCAGGATTTCACTAAACTTATTTTGTCTTCTGATAAAGCGGCAAAGGCAAGACCACTCACTGTAAGGAATCCAGACCCAGCGGAAAATCTGCCGGTTTTGATCAATTCAATTCCGGTTATTGTCGCGCGGGCTGGTGAAACGGTGGCTATTCTGGCTCAACGCGGAAACGCTGATCTATCCGCTTTCCTGAAATACAACGATATTCCGATAGATCATCCTGTTGAATCGGGGGGTATCTATTTTCTTGGAAAAAAGAAAACAAAAGGTGAACAGGAATTCTACAAAACAAAACCAGGAGATGACCTTTGGTTTGTAAGTCAACATTTTGGAGTGAGGATAAAGAACTTAAAAAAATATAATCAGATCACAGCAAAGCAGCCGCTTGCGATGGGCACGTTGATTTGGTTACAGGGTAGTAAACCCAAATTTGAAACCATTCTTCCGACTTCAGACAATGTTGCTACGCTTGAGGAGGAAACTTTTGATTGGTATACAAAATCACCAAAAGCAGCCACAATGGAGACCGTGGCAATTCCCAAGGCTCCAATCATTAAGCCATCCGTTGATTCAACCATACGGGTGTCTGTCAACATACAGGACGAACAAATTCAAAATGGCCTAAAGCCTTCACAAATTATTAAAGTGGGTGAAAATGAATTGGTTAAGCCTGAAGAAACAAATAACAATAGAAGCCAAAATGATTTAACTTTGCATGAGGTAAAATCCACTGATACACTTTATAGTATAGCCCGTCAATATGGGGTCACGATTAAAGATATCATGGATTGGAACCATAAAAAGGATTTTTCCCTGTCGCGAGGTGAGAAATTGGAAATCCGGCACAGGTAACCAGCGATTTTTGACATTTTTGGCTAATTCCTTACTTCGTTTGTTTAATGAACGTATGAGAGTTTCTGTTTTGATGAAAAAAGATAATTTTGCGTGCGTTGAATGAAGAATTGGGAAATATTAGAAAGAAGTGAAAGCTGATGGACACAATTACAAAGACAATTGAGTTGATAATGTTGGTGGATGATAATGACACGGATAATTTTATCAGTAAACGAATTATAGAAATTACCAAGTTTGCAAGAAGGGTAGAAGTAAAGAGTTCCGGAAAAAGCGCCCTGGATTACCTTAAACAAAACCAAAATATTCCGGAGAACCTTCCCAATATTATCTTCCTGGATATCAACATGCCGATCGTTGATGGATTTGTGTTTTTATACGAATTCGACAAATTTAGTGAGCTGGTCAAGAACAAGTGCAAAATCATCATCCTCTCCAGTTCGGACAACAAGCGTGACATTGACAAGATTGTCAACAACAACCACGTTATTAAATTCATTACCAAGCCCCTCACCGAGGTGGCCCTGGACGAAATCAAGCTCAATAATATTTAGTCTTGTATTTGGTTAATTGGTATTTTTGCGGTTAAACCCAAAAATACTATGGCAAGAAGCAGGCTCTTCAAGTCCTTCATTTTATCCTTCGTCGCATCCCTCGCCATGATCTTTGGAGCCTCCGCCCAGGTTATCAAAGATGACAGCACATCTAACTGGCTCCAGGCTTTTAAGGTAGGATTCAATCTGAACCAGGCGTCTTTCTCGTCCAACTGGAAAGCCGGGGGTGTTAATTCCTTGGGATTCAACGCACTTCTTAATTTCAAGGCCAATTATAAAAAGGATAAAAGGTCGTGGGACAATGAAATCGATTTTCTTTATGGGATGGTTAACAATCAGGGCCAAGGTCCTCGCAAAACGCTGGACCGGATTTTCATTGATACCAAATACGGTCACAGTTTGAATTCGAAATGGGACCTCATTGTGTCGGCCAACCTTCAGAGCCAATTTGCGGGGGGTTATAAGTATGGGGCCGACTCTACAGGAAGGATTACAAAGGCACTGATTTCTGATTTTTTTGCCCCCGCTTTTATTACCGCCGCGCTTGGTTTTGAATACCATCCCGCCGATTTTTTCAAATTGAGGTTATCACCCATTGCCCCCCGCGTGACCATTGTCAATGATGCTCAACGCTTTGTAACGGTAGACAATCCAAAACCTTATGGGGTTGATCCTACCAAAGTTACCCGTTATGAGTGGTTGGCGTTTCAGATGTTGGCGGAGTTCAATAAGGATATTGCAAAGAACATTAACCTGAAGTGGCGCTATGTTATGTTTGCCAACTACCAGACCCTGGAGATGAAAAAAATAGATCACCGGTTGGATGTCAACATTACGGGGAAAGTCAATAAATACATCAACGTGAGCCTGGGGGGTATTTTATTGTATGATTACGATCAGGGTACAAAAGTGCAGTTGAGTCAGGCGTTTTCATTGGGGGTACTTTATACGGTGCAGAATTTTGAGGAGAAAAAATAGAACCCTAACCACTGACAAGTCCCCATGAATTCGATCCGACCCGCTCGAAAGATTGATCTTGACCTCCTGAGAAAAATTGCGATTGAAACTTCAATGCACACTTTTGCAGAGTTCAATACCCTGGAGAACATGGATGCCTTTTTGCGACAGGCATTCGACCCGGCGCAATTGGAAAAGGAACTTGATGAAGCGGGTTCGGCATATTATCTGGCCTGGGAAGATGAGATGATTATAGGATTTGTACGACTAAGGCTGAATGACGAAGCAGAAGCCTATTTGGGTAAGAGCAACCTGGAACTTCAACGACTTTACGTTCATCCAAAACATCAAGGAAAAAAGATAGGGTCTATGCTGATGCAAATGGCCCTCGACTACGCCCGGGAGGGAGCTTATGAATGGCTTTGGCTGGGGGTATGGGAAAGAAATTTCAAAGCCCAGGAGTTTTACGCGAAATGGGGTTTTGAAAAATTCGCAGAACATATTTTTCAAATGGGCGATGATCCGCAGACCGATTGGCTGTTGAAGAAGAGAATAGGAAACATGAAATTTAATTAGAACTTTACACCGGCGCCCAGGTAAAAACCACGACCGATGGAAGGGATAATTCCGGGGCCCGGATATTCGCCGGTGCGCAGCGTGAAATAGCGTTTGTCGGCTATGTTGTTGCATCCGAATTTGATGTTGTAATTCTTGATACGCAAGGTGCCGGACCAATCAAAGACCGTATACGCAGGGATAACACCGGCAATCGCGTCGTCAGAAGGTATTTGCGAATTGCCGGCGTCGCCGTAGGACTTTGCGGTGCTGCTCATCAGGAATGTTGTGGAGAATTTGCCGATCACCAAACTCGTTCCGAAGCGTTCAATGTGTGTTGGAGCGTATTCAACGTATTTGCCGCTGAATTTCCCGGAAACGTATTTGGCCTGAATGAGCGCTAAGGAATTGAAAAAACTCAGGCTCCATTTTGTAATCCCGCTAAAAGCTTTCACCGGATTGAATTCAATGTAGGTTTCGGCCCCGCGGTGCAGGCTGTTGGCTACATTGGTTCGATAGGGGTATTGATTGCCGAGGGCATCTGTTCTCTCGATTACGCCTACCCGGTTGTTGTACTGCAAATAGAATCCGCTGACATCAAAGTTTAGAAAATTTTGAAATGACCCGCGGAACCCGATATCGGCATTGTAACCTTTCGAGTCTTTCAGGTTTTTGTCGACAGTGATGATGGTGCCGAATGGGGTAAGACTGGAATAATCCATTGGGCGATATGCCTGTGACCAGTTTGCATAGATGTTTGTCGAGGAAGAGGTCTTGAATTGTAAACCCATGCCCGCCAGAAGCATATACCTGTTCTTGGTGCGGTCGGAATAGACTACACCGTTTTGGGTGTTGTTGTTGCTGTAACCCTTGACTGTAGTGTTGATATATTCATAACGTAGGCCTGGAGTGAAAGACAATTTATTGCCAAAATGAAATGTATTCTCCACGAAGGGCGCGATGTTTGCGGTGGTGAAATCCAGATCCTTCTTGTAAGGCCCGAGCAGCTTGAGATCAAAATCAGAACCGGTTGTTCCGGGGCCACCTCCTTGCCGTTTCATTTTTCCGCTGAAGTAACGAACCCCGGCTGCTAACGTGTTCTTTGCGCTCCCCAGGTGGTAGCCCGAGAGCAGGCGTACTTCGGTTGTGTTGCTGTTGAATCCTTCGTGCTCAACTTCCCGTCCGCTGTATTGATTGGTAATGGGATCAATGTTATCCATGGCTTGTGGGCCGCCGTCTTCATTGCGCCACACCAAATCCCTGGCGCTGTTGTTGAAAGCCGATTTTATGCTGAGTGAAGAGTTTGGCGAAATTTTCCAGTTCAGGGTAGTGGTGAAGATATTCCACGGACTTCTTAGCCAGTTCCGTGCGCGGTACGATTGGCGACTGTTGGCAGCAAAAAGGCTATCAGTAAAACCGCCGGGCATATGGATGGTGTTTCGCAGGATTGAATATTCAATACCAAACTTGAGGTTGTCAGTTGCCTGATACTCCACTTTGGCATAGCCGGTTAGCTTTCGATAATCCGAATTGGGCCTCCAGCCTTGCGCACTTTGATATTGCGCAAAGACATAATAATTGAACTTTCCCACTTGCCCACCGATCGAGTTAAAGGAATTGAACATTCCAAAATTCCCACCCGTTTGTTGCGAAGTAAATTCAATGGGCTTGGAGGTGTTTCCCTTTTTTACAATATAGTTGATGACGCCACCGAACTGCGCTCCATATTGAAGTGAAGAAGCGCCTCGCGTCACCTCTATTCGTTCAATGCCTTCCAATGGAGGGAGGTAGTAGGATTCCGGATAGCCATACAAATCGGAGGTGATGTTATAGCCATTTTGCCGTGTATTGGTTTCGATGGATTGTGTCGGATTCAATCCACGGAAGCCAATGCCATTGCTGGGAAAGCCGCTGCCTTCAGTTTCAGAATAATTTGCGCCCGGAACCCGACCCAGTACCTGTCGCGGATTGTTTTGTGCCGTATTGGCATCCATGCTATCCAGGATCAATACTTCCGTTTTTTTGCCGGCGTAAATTGCACCGTCGTGGACATCATCAATATACCCCATCCCGGTGATCGTTTTTATTCCCGTAATCTGCACTTCGCCAAGGAGTGAAATTTTTTCAACAGTTTCAAAATTCACTTCGATTGTTTCATTGTTGATGACCGTTACAGCCCTGGAAGCGGACTGAAATCCCAGGGAAGTAAAATGAATGATGTAACGGCCGGGGCTGACTTTGTCAAGTTTATAGTTACCCAGTTCATCGGTTAATACACCGTAAGTTGTTTTTTCAAGCCGGATGGTAGCATTTGGAATGGGTGCTTTGGAGTTGTCCAATACTTTTCCCTGGATAGTGCCAGTCTGGGCAGAAGCAAAAAAGTTAAAGAAGGCAACTGCAGCGGTCAAAAATACAGATCTCATATATTTTATTAAGACTAATTATAAATAGTGGCCAAATATGTTGGAAATAAAACCCCAAGACAAGGACTATTTAGAATAATTCTAATTAATTATATGATGTAAGGGCAACTAGTGTAGTGTCCCATAAATAGCTTTATTATGTTATAAAATTTGAGTATCTTGGTCTCATTCCATAACTTAATGAATGAGCCATGAAAACAGGTCGTCCTAAACAGCAACTGAAGCTTACCAATGATGCCCGTCAAGATCTTGAAGCCTTTGCCAACTCCCGCAGCCTGCCCCATGGGCTGGTGCAACGGGCCAAGATTGTGCTATTGGCTGCCCAGGGAGTGAGTAATGCCTTCATTGCCGTGAAGCTTCACATCAGTAGACCGACCGTTGGTGTCTGGCGGCGACGCTATCTGGATCATGGTCTTGAAGGACTGCACGATGAATTAAAACCAGGCCGGCCCCGAAGCATTAGTGATGAACGGGTGGCTGTCATTGTCCGAAAAACGCTGGGGACTAAGCCGAAAGGCGGAACACACTGGGCTATACGTCCTATGGCCCAGTCGATGCGAATTTCTAAGTCCACCGTTCACCGCATTTGGAATGCATTTGGTCTTCAGCCACACCGCCAAAAGAGTTTCAAACTTTCCACCGATCCTTTCTTTGTAGAAAAAGTCAGAGATATTGTTGGATTGTACCTCAGTCCGCCCAGCAAGGCAATGGTGTTGTGTGTGGATGAAAAGAGTCAAATTCAAGCCCTTGACCGAACTCAGCCCATGTTACCGATGGGATTGGGCTATGTAGAAGGAGTAACCCATGATTACATTCGCCACGGCACAACAACTCTTTTTGCCGCTCTCGATATCGTCACCGGTGGGGTAATGGCTCAATGTAAACGTAGACATCGCCACCAAGAATACCTCGGATTCTTAAAGTATATCGAGCGACAGGTTCCTCCTGATCTTGAAATCCATGCCATCGTTGACAACTATGCAACTCATAATCACAAAACGGTGAAGAACTGGTTAATCCGACACCCCAGATGGCATGTCCATTTTACACCCACCTATTCATCCTGGCTAAACCAGGTAGAAATCTGGTTCAATCTCATTACCCAGAAAGCAATTCGACGAGGTACTTTCAGCAGCGTGAAAGAACTTATCCTTAAGATTCAACAATATATTGACAGCTACAACCGGCATCCAAACCCCTTCGTCTGGACGGCAACCGCAGACTCCATCCTTGCAAAAGTTAATAGACTTTGTCAAAGAATTTCTGGGACGGGACACTAGCCAGCCTGATTCATCAGGTATTTCTTTGGCGTGATCCCAAACTTCTTGCGAAAGGCTGCGATAAAATGACTTGGATTGGAGTATCCGATCTGATAGGCGACCTCGTTTACCTTGTATTTCGCAGAATCCAGCAGAACGCGGGCATGGTCAAGACGATGGTTAAGTAAGTAGCCAAAAACGGTATTGCCATAAATTTCCTTAAACCCCACTTTCAATTGGTACTCATTTAACCCTGCTGCTTTGGCCAATTCCTTCAGACTGGGTGGATGATCCATATTTTTGAGCAGGTACTCTTTGGCGTGCTTAATTTTTCTTACCGTTTCTTCGTCGTTGAGAAACGGGCAACTTTCGGTGTTGGGTTTTTTGGTGTCGAAATAGAGACTCAACAGTTCCCATACCTTTCCCTGGTAGTACAATTGCGCTGTGCTTTCACTTAAATGGATGGTGAACAGCTGGTTGAGCACCAGATGAAGATAGGATGGGATTTCCCGTTCATCATAAAACTTGCGGTTGACATTCTCCTCTTTCAGGAATGGCAAGGCGTCATGAATAAAAAGTTGATGGAGACTCTTGAGCGAGATGTTAAGAAATACCATGCGCGAATGGGGAGCCAGTCTTAAATGAAAGGGAAGATCTTTTTCAGGATTGTAAAAGAAGTAATTCCGCTGCTTCTGGATTTCACGGCTATAATGTGGTCCGAAATCAAATAAAGCACTGCCCTCCAGACAGAAATAAAAGTGGATAATGCTTTTGTGCAATTGACTTTCAAACGTCAAAGGCTCTGCTTCCTGATTTTCGGCAGTCAACAGCGATAAATCCTCCCGTTCAAACAAGGTATTAATTTTACTTTTTTGGGTATTTTTTATTTTCGATACAATGTCTTCAACTCTATCCATAAATAAAAATGACCAAAGTCATCCTTTAATAATTTAATATTTGATCTTTTCTGTACGAAAATACCAAAATAGTATCAATACACCACTTATTTATGCGTGTGGTATTAATTATACTTAATTGGGTATTTTTTCATTATTCGCCGGGCGGGTTTCCATTGGCCCAGGGTTCTGGTTTCCTCCTTTTAAAAAAGAGGGCAGCGACGAGCATGATGGTTGTGGCTGTTGCGATCATTTTTCTGGCGGCTGTCCTTGTTTTTCTGTCACCAATGGATATCTTTCCATTCATGCAATCTAATCGCTCTCTGTCCCTTGATGTACTTCGCGGAATGACCGTCACGCTGATGATTGTTGTTAATACCCCCGGTAACAATGCAACAACATTTTCGCCGTTGCATCATGCGATGTGGCATGGATTTACCCCCACGGATTGGGTGTTTCCCACCTTTATGTTTGTCGTGGGAAATGCCATGAGTTTTAGTTTGGTGAAATATGAGTCATTGGGCGAAGGGGCGTTTCTGAAAAAGATTTTCACCCGCACCTTTTTGATTTTCCTGTTGGGATACCTGATGTATTGGTTCCCGTTTGTAGAATATAACGGAGCGCACGAGTTGAGTTTTTTGCCTTTTTCGCATACGCGTATCCTCGGCGTTTTACAGCGAATCGCGCTGGGTTATTGTTTTGCTTCGCTGATCCTTCATTATTGGAAGGAGCGGGGTGCACTCATCTTCAGCGCCATAGCACTGTTAGGTTATTGGTTTCTCATGGCATCGTTTGGGGATTTCACACTGGAGGGAAATGCGGTGCTGAAATTGGACAAGTGGATACTCGGCGACTTTCATCTTTACCATGGTGAAGGCATTGCATTTGAGCCGGAAGGAATTCTGAGTACGTTGCCTTCCATCGTCAATGTGATCGCAGGCTATTTTGCAGGACGCCTGATTCAAGAAAAGGGAAATACGTATGAGACCATTGCTAAACTCCTGCTCGTCGGTGTCGTTTTGCTTTTTGCGGCGTTGTGCTGGAATATGGCCTTTCCGATCAACAAGAAATTATGGACAAGTTCTTTTGTACTCTACTCGGTTGGACTTGATTTGTTAATCCTTCCCGTTTTACTCTATGCCATTGAAATGCTTCAATACCGCAGATGGACTTACTTTTTTGAAGTATTTGGGAGGAATACGCTTTTCATCTACTACTTGTCAGAGTTGGGTGTTGTCCTTTTATATTTTTTCCATCTTGGTAATGACACGCTTTACAATGGAATCTATCAAAGTATTTTTCGCCCGATGGCGGGAGACTATATGGGATCGCTGCTGTTTGCTGTTTCGTGGATGTTAGTGTGTTGGGTTGTTGGGTGGGGGATGGATAAGAGAAAAATATATATTAAGGTTTAAAGTCCAAGGTTAGAAGTCGGTATCGAGCCCAAGTCGATCTTTCAATTCCCGCAGCACGGGGTTTTTTTCGGCGAGGTGATCAAACTTCTCCTTGTTCGTATAGATTGTTTTTTTTGAGGTGATTTCCTCCAGCACGCCGACCACTGAAATGGAAGCGTTGTTTAACTTGTCCCTGAGGTAACTCGTAAGTTGTACCCGTATGTTTTGGAGCAACGGTTCTTCTATTGGGTTGGAAAGTGGAATGGTGATGACACTATTTTGGAAAACGAATTCCCGTTTTAGCAATTGGTATTCGGCATGTTGCCCCTTGCGCAACTCGGCAAATTGTTGCCAGAAGATTTTCAGATCACTTTCGGTAACCGGTTTGTCGGGCCTGCTGGTGACCACCCTGTTTTCTTCGTCGGTCTTGGATTCCGGTTTGGGATTGTTCTTAAAAATGCTTTGAAGATTGATAGTGAATTTGGCCCGTCCGTTTTCTTTTAACAGGACTTCCGGCTGGGCGTCGGAAATAATTTCGATCTCGGGTTGCGCCTCTGCCGCAACGGCTGTTTCAGGCTTCACGACATCGCGGAGAACCGGTGGTACAGATTCTAATTCACTTTTTTTTTTAATCCGGCCGGTGCTGAAGCTTCGGCGGGGGAGTCTGCCTTTACCGGTTTTTCTGGCGGTGGCGTAGTGGCGGTTAAGGTTAGACCCGTGGGCTTAAAAACAGCATTCACATGGGCCATTTTCATCAATGCCAATTCCACAAGCAACCGCTGATTTTTACTGCTCTTGTAGTGGATATCACATTGACTGGCAATGTTCAGCCAGGAAAGCAATAGCGAAATTGAAGTCGCCCTGGCTTGTTCAATATATTTTTTCTTGATGCTATCTGGCACTTCCATCAACTGCACTGTGCGGGCATCCTGCGACACGAGAAGGTTGCGAAAGTGTTCACTCAATCCTACAATAAAGTTGTGACCATCAAAGCCCTTTCTGAGAATCTCGTCCAGCAACAGCAAAGGCCGTGTTGCATTTTCCGAAAGGAGTCCATCGACTAAATTAAAGTAATAGTCATAGTCGAGGATGTGCAGGTTGGTAAGTACATCATTGAAGGTAACCTCGTGGCCGGAAGAAAAAGAGACCATCAGATCGAAAATAGATAAACCATCCCGCAAGGCACCATCAGCCTTCTGGGCGATGAGGTGTAATGCCTCCTCCTCGGCCTTGATCCCTTCACGGTCTGCAATTTTCTTCAATTGCCGGGCGATGTCGGATACTTCAATACGGTTGAAATCAAAAATCTGGCACCGTGAAAGAATCGTTGGAATGACCTTGTGTTTTTCGGTGGTTGCCAGAATAAAAATAGCGTAGGAGGGAGGCTCTTCAAGTGTCTTCAAAAACGCATTGAAGGCAGCATTGGAGAGCATGTGTACCTCATCAATGATATAGACTTTGTATTTTCCAAATTGAGGCGGGTAGCGTACCTGGTCGATCAGGTTGCGGATGTCTTCGACGGAGTTGTTGGAGGCGGCGTCGAGTTCGAAAATGTTGAGTGAGTTGACCTCAGCCTTTTCTTCAAAACCATTGATCATGCGGGCCACAATCCTGGCACAGGTGGTTTTGCCCACGCCCCTCGGACCGCAAAACAACATGGCCTGAGCCAGTTTTTTGTTGTCGATGGCATTTTTCAATGTGGTGGTGATGTGCTCCTGCCCAACGACCTCATCAAAACCCAAAGGCCGGTACTTTCTCGCAGAAACCACAAAACTGTCCATGTGGCAAATTAACACCTATATAACTATTAATTCAATGTTGGGATAAGAAATTGATTTGATACGATGGATTATCGTATCTTTGGGTAAACTACACTTTTATGAAAGTCACCGCCCTCATCCCCGATGGGTTAGTTGATGAAGTCAAGAAACTTACCGGTGGGTCCACGATTACGGAAAGCATTATTATTGCTTTAGAAGATTTTGCTTCCCGCAAGCGATTAATGAAGACCATTCAGAAGATCAGGAAGCAACCCTTGACTTTTCGGGAAAATTATTCCGCATCCACAATCCGAAAACTAAATAGGGAAGCATGATGCTGGTCGATACTTCGATTTGGATTGAATTCTTAAGACAGAAAAATGCGGAAATTGAATTGAAGTTAGCTCGTGAAATGGAGAACGGGAACGTTATCGCTTTTAGCCCGGTTTTTGGCGAATTGCTACAGGGAGCAAAAAACATCCGTGAAGAGAAAATTATCATTAATCTTTGGGAAGACATCAACAAAGTCAATGAAGATAACGTATTCATTGAAGCGGGGAGATTATCCTATGAACATAAACTATACTCAAAAGGACTCGGGTTAATTGATTGTGCTCTGCTAGCCATCGCCCTTCGGTATGAGTTTGAAATGTGGACTTTAGACAAGAAGTTGATAGAGGTGAGCAAAACGCTGATGAGTGCTGGCGCTTGACTTATTGTTCCTTAACCCGTTTTCTTGTCTTAGTGACTAAACACTCCTGTACATTTTTCTATAAAAAAAGGCCAACCCTCCGGTCAGCCTCTCTTGAATTTTCTTGTAAAGTTGTTTATGCAAACCGCTTTGCAGCTTCATTCCAGTTGACCACATTCCACCAGGCCGCAATATAATCGGGTCTGCGGTTTTGGTAGTTCAAATAATAAGCGTGTTCCCAAACATCCAATCCAATAACCGGAATTCCTTTTATAATTTCTGGAAGGTCCATCAGTGGATTGTCCTGATTGGGGGTTGAAGTAATTGCTGCTTTTCCAGAAGCATCCTTGATGAGCCATGCCCAGCCAGAACCAAATCGTCCGGTAGCCGCTACCGCAAACTTTGTTTTAAATTCATCAAAACTCCCAAAGGCCGCATTGATGGCATCGCCTAATTTTCCGGTAGGAACTCCTCCTGCGCCCGGTCCGAGAATCGTCCAAAAAAGACTGTGGTTATAATGACCACCTCCGTTGTTGCGCACGGGGGCAGGGTACTTTGAAATATTTTTGTTGATCTCCTCTAGACTCAATTTTTCAGCGTCTGTGCCAGCAAGAGCATTGTTGAGATTGGTAATATAAGCGTTGTGATGCTTGCCGTGATGGATTTCCATTGTGCGGGCATCGATGTGAGGTTCTAATGCATTAAATGCATAAGGAAGTGCAGGAAGTGTAAAGGCCATAATATTTTTTTTATTTTAGTGGGACAAATTAATGTATCAAATATAACAACCCCAAACCCTCCGGGAAAGTTTAGGGAGGGAATCTTGCTTCTGGATTTTGGATTCTTTGATTCCGGATATCCGAATCCTGATGTCAGAATGATACCCTAAAAAATCGTACCACCTACGAAATCCAGCTTTTTGGATTCAAGCAAGGAAATATTGTCAAATTCCTTTCCAGAATATCAGAATCCCGAAGTCTCAGAACCTCCTCACCAAATCCCCCAACGTCTTAATCCCCTGTTCAATCCGATCGCTCCACGGGAGTCCATAGCTCACCCGGAAATAGTTTTCAAACTGGCCCTGCGAAGAAAAAATCTGTCCGGGAGCAATACCAATCTGATGTTTGAGCGCCCGTTTATGAAGTTTAAAAGCATCGACCTTCTTATTCATCTCCACCCACAATGCAAATCCACCTTCGGGGCGCGTCATTTTGGTGTCTTCCGGAAAAAATTCTGAAACGGCTTGCGTATACTTGAGACATTGGGTGTGTAGCGCTTTCCGCAAATGGCGAAGGTGCAGTTCATAGCGCCCGTTTTGAAGAAAATGATGGATGGCAGCCTGCGCCAAAGTATTCGTTGACACACTGTTCATCCGCTTGAGTCGTGTGACTTTTTCTTTGAACTTTCCCGGAATTGCCCAACCGATGCGGTAACCGGGAGCCAATGATTTTGAGAAAGAGCCACATTGCAAGACCATCCCTTTTTTGTCAAATGACTTACAGGTACGAGGTCGGGTTTTACCAAAATAGAGTTCGCCGTAAATGTCGTCTTCAATCAAAGGAATATCTTTTCTGGCGAGGAGGTCAACCAGTTGTTTCTTTTTTGCATCGGGCATGCAGCTGCCCAGCGGGTTGTTAAAATTGCAGACAAACAAACATGCTTTTACACCGAATCGCGGGATGGCGTGTTCCAGATAATTCAAATCAACACCGGTAGCAGGATCGGTAGGAATTTCCACAACCTTGAGACCCAGACTTTCCAGGGCCTGGAAAATACCAAAGTAGGTAGGGCTTTCGATCGCCACAGCATCGCCTGACTGGGTAACGGCTTTCAGACAAAGTGACAACGCCTCCATGCATCCGGCGGTTACGACAATATCGTCGTCACTTAATACGCCTCCCCAATTGAATGACAGCCTGGCAATCTGCTGCCGAAGTCCGGGGTTGCCCTGAATGTGTTCGTAATTCAGACAACTGTCGTCGGATTCCCGCAGTGCCTGCACAACGGATTTGTTGAGCTTCGCAGCCGGGAGAAGTTTGAAGGAGGGAGCACCCAAAGAAAAATTAATCAACTTATCCGAACGCAAATCATGGTAGACGCTGGAGATCATGTCATCCAGGCTTACCGGAACCGCCTCATCGATGGGTTCGCTACAAGTGGGAACTTCCAGTGTGTGGCGGGGAGAGAATTTGATATAATATCCCGATTGTGGTCGCGCTTCGATCAGGCCCTTACTTTCCAAATGGTAGTAGGCTTGAAATGCGGTGCTCAGGCTTATCCCCTGCTCTTTGCTCAACGCCCGCACAGAGAGCAATTTATCACCGACCTTCAGCGATTTTTTTTCAATCAGTCTTTCAATGCGCTCGGCAACTTCCTGATATAAATGATCTGCTTGGGTTAGTCCGATGTTCAAA
The DNA here is from genome assembly GCA_043785125.1 of Bacteroidia bacterium. Lineage (GTDB taxonomy): Bacteria > Bacteroidota > Bacteroidia > Cytophagales > Cyclobacteriaceae > ELB16-189. The sequence goes on along the minus strand of JAYVXP010000096.1, from coordinate 17,284 downwards.
ATTTAATGTTTAAAGTTATAATGGCTCTCAAGTTTGGACCCTGGCCTTGAATAAACCGGTAAACTGATCTGGTCAAAATTAACAAAACAGAAACTGTTTAGCAAACGTATTTTTTGGGTCAATTTGTCTGGGTTTTGGCTTTTGAGTATATTCATTCTGTTCTCGAAGCATATTCGGAGATTAACCAGACCAGGGAAAGCGATCCTTGCCGTGACCAACCCTTTCCTTAAAAAGATATTAAAATGAAAAGGCCCCTATTTTTTTTGGCAATCCTGTTTACCATTGGTCAGCCCGTCAATGCCCAGTCCCGGTTTGCAAATTGGACGGACACTCAGCTTACGTTAACGAACGGGATCGTTACCCGAACCCTACAGCTTCCCGGTGAACGGGGAAAATTTATGACCACGTCTTACAAACCGGTGGAGGGAGATTTTAAATACTTTAAGAAGGACGCCACCGATTTCCAGTTTGAGATAGCTGATTCGGTTTATTCAGGCAGAAGTAACTGGAAATTATTGAAGGTGGCGCCTTTCGCAGATTCAAAATCAGGTGAAGGTGCGGCAGTTACCCTGTTGAGTGAAGATAAAAGAATTGAACTCACTATTGCATTTTTGCTTTATCCCGGGTTGCCGGTTATCCGGAAAAACCTGGTCATCAAAAACCGAACAACGGAAACCTTAAAACTGGAGTCAGTGGATGTGGAGAAATTTGAGGTAATCGATTACTGGGCGACTACCTTTAGTTGGATAGCTCATGATTATGGAAGAAGGCGTTCCATCGGCCCATACCACGGAACGATGCAGGATGCACTCGTCACGGTCCACAACAGCGATTGGCAGGAAGGCATCGTCATCGGCAATGAAGCATCCGGTGTAATCAAGAACACTTCTGTATTTTGGCAAGAGCAAACCATTTGCAGTGGTCTGACCCATAAGGGCGATCGTTACCCTTTTAGAAAGTACCTCAAAGCAGGAGAAGCTTTTACCACACCACAAGTCTTTACGATGGTCTACAACCACCACAAGGACCCGGATGAAATGCTGAACACTGCTGTACCTGAGTTTGTAAGAAAGCATTTGGGTACCCGTCTTTCCGAACTGAAACATAAGCCCACGTTCGTTTACAATACATGGCAACCTTTTGAAAAAAACATCAACGAAAAGCTTGTAATGGAACTGGTCAAATCGGCGGCTGAAGCGGGAATGAAAGAATTTGTAATTGATGATGGTTGGCAGGAAAATTACGGCGACTGGATCGTTGATAAAAAGAAATTTCCAAATGGTCTTAAACCTGTTTTCGATTACATCAAGGCGCTGGGGATGAAGCCTGGATTGTGGGTAAGCATCGGCAGCGCGGCGCCGGCCAGCAACGTATTTAAAGTGCATCCGGAGTGGTTTGTACGCGATAAAAATGGCCAGATTACTTCTTTGCAGTTAAATGGCGAAAAAAATATTTTCACGGCATGTTTTTCAACTGGCTGGTATGATTACATCAAAAAGATTTTGCTGGAGTTGTCTTTGGATAACGGACTAGAGTATATGAAACTGGATTTTGCCGTGGTGACCAGTGCTTATGTTTTTGGGAATGAGGAGTCGGGCTGCTACGCCACGCATCATCTAGGGCACATGGACCACAACGAGTCTTTGTATGCCAACTACGAACCGGTGTGGAAATTATTTGATGAATTGCATGCCGCGAAGCCTAATCTCTTTATTGACTGCACCTTCGAGACGATGGGGGGCTTGCAGTTGATCGATTACGCTATGCTGAAACATGCAGAAGGCAACTGGCTGTCCAATTTCAATGGCCCGGATGAAAAAGTTGATTTGCGTATCCGGAACATGGCGTGGTGGCGTTCTCCGGCCATGCCTTCTACGGCGCTGGTTATTGGCAATCCCGAAATGCAGGATGGCGGCTGGGATCTGCACATCAAATCATTGGCCGGTGCCTTGCCCATTATGCTGGGCGACCCAAGAAAATTATTGCACACAGATTTGAGAAAATACAGAGGCTTTGCAGATTGGTTGCAGAAAATGGAAGACCGTTACCAGATCATGAGCTTCCGGCAGGATTTACCAGGTTTCGGTGAGCCCCAGGAGGGGATGTGGGATGGGTTTCAAAGAATCAATACCGAAAGCAAAGCCGGTGGAATCTTTGGCGTATTCAGACAGGGTGCAATAGAAACAAGGCGGCTGGTTACCCTTCACGATCTCGATCCGGAAAAAATTTACCAGGTGAAACAAATGGATGGGATCGTGATGATCACCCAAACCGGAAGTGAATTAAGTGTGAAAGGGTTTATGGTTGCGATAGATAAACTGTATGACGGTGAGCTTTTTGAAGTAGGGGTGAAAGAGTAGGACATTGATACGTCCTTAAAATTTTCTTGTTTTGGGTATGAAACTTGCCTGCCGTAAATCAAGGACAGACCGCCATCCGGGGACTGATTTGAAATCCATTCATGCCCTGACTAAAAGGATTTTCATTACGGATACTTGGTCCAGGGTCGTAAGGTTTTTTTGTCTGTTCGTGGGTACATCTCCTAAGTTTTTTTCTAACAGGCAGCAATAGATGTGGCACGTTTAATGGAATATGATAAATGGGTGGCTAAAGAAGGATTAATACTTTCCGAAAAACCTAAGTAATAACACCACTATTCGCAGCTGATAGTAATTATACCATCATTCGTTCTGCCTCCATCGCAAAGCTACGGCATATAAATGTGAGAGGCGAACCCCACCAGTTAATTCGGGTGGGGTCGTCTACTCGATTGGCAGCAGGGCTTTTCTATCGCTTTTTATTCAGGCATTCCCTTCCCTTCATTGATGAATTTTACCAGGCTCATTGTAATATGACCATTCCATCCCACTTCACAATCATTATAGCATTCTACACCCGGAAGTAATCCTACGTGAGTGAAATCAATTTTGGCCTTGTTATTTTCAGATGAAATTTCGAAAACAACCTCAGTGTTGTTCCACTCCTTTTTTGCTTTAATCCAATGCAGATAGCAGTCTGTTACTTTCCAAACCACTTTTTTATTCGGGACTAATTCGCTGATTAGAAAATCTACAAATGTTTCTCCAAAACTAACCGTGAATTTATCGTTTAACTTTTCTGCACTGCCGGAAAAATTATTTGCCCACCAAAGATTTACCTGACTTATTTTTTTCATAGCTTCTTCTGCGGAAGCGTTAACGGTAATTGTTCTGTGAAAATTTTTGTTGAAATCACCTTTTCCTGTAGTGAAATAGGAAAATAAACTTGTTTTTATCCAATGTGTCCAACCTGTTTCACAGTCTTTGTAACACTCAATTTCCGGAGTAAGACCTTCATGCGTAAAATTCACAGTGGTTACTCCATTATTTTCCGAGAGGTCAAAAATCAATTTCGAGTTAGCCCATTCCTTTTTGTCCGAATACCATGGCATATTGCAATCTGTAACTAACCAAACCACTCTTTTGTCCGGAATTAATTCTGCTACGGTAAAGTCAAAGAAGGAATCCCCTCCCATCTTTACTATGAATTTGTCATTCTGTTTTTCGGAATTTCCGCTAAAGTTTATTCCCCACCAAACCGGTATATTGCTGATTTTTTTGATTGCCTCGCTTGCGCTAATTTTTGCAGTAGTACTGCTTTGAAAATTGTTGTTTTTCATTTTGATATTACTTTAATGGTTAGTCATTATTTTGATTTTGCTTTATCGTTTAAAAGAGTTTCTAATCTTTTGAGTTTGCTTGCCCAGAATTTATCAAAGTAGTCGATGAAATCCTGCAGCGCAATAAAGCCGTCTTGTTTTAGTATGCAATGCCTTTCTCTACCAATTCCCGTGATGGAAATAAAACCAGCACCATATAGGATTTTGATATGCTTTGAAACCGCAGGACGGCTTATGTTGAAATTTTCTGCCAATCCGTTTATTGTTAAACTTTCTTTTGAAAGAAGCGTCAACATTTGCCGGCGGCTTGGGTCGGCAATAACCTGGAATGCATCAAACCTTTGTGGTGTCATTATTCGTTGCGTTTAAATGATTAATCATTTTTTGGATATTTGTTTTCCAGCCATCGGTCATTGCATTAAAGATTGCAAGGTTGACTTCTTTGAAACCGGATTGCTTTAAGAACAACTTTGTACCCTTCCCGTATTTCTCTAATGTCCATTCAACAACGGTGTCGAGTGTAAAGACTCCATTGCCCGAACCACCTTTCCAACTATAAGTGAGTTTTAGAAAAGGAACTATTTCGAGCACCTTGCAATGGAATATACCATCCAATTCAAGGCTTGGAATTGGCTTTGCCCGGAACTGAAATTCGTATCCAGGAATTGGTTTAAAGTTGTTCGGCATTAACCAAAGGGCGATTAGTTCTGCTTGGGTGAGATATTCCCATACCTCGTTCGGAGATTGCTGATAAATCCATTCGTTTTTGATTTCGTTTTGCATAATAAGTAACATTTAGGTTACGCAAACATATAAGTAACGTGTGAGTTACGCAAATGTTTTTGAAAATATTTTTTGAGGAGATGGAAAAGTGAGCAATTACAATGTTTCGGTGAAGGTTTGGCTGTGAATTTAGCCTTGCTGATAACGGTTTGATATAAGGCCCTGGCCTTACCATAATTTAATAACAAACAACAAAAAGGCCAATGAGGGAGCCTAACAAAAAATTTCAGTTCAGGTGGCGTGTTACTCACCTATCAACCAGAGAAAAATTAAACGATAGAGAAACACTTGAAACGACCGAAAACAAAGCACTTCCGCCAATAAGCGGAGTAGACGTAAAGCCCCAAAGAAAAAGCCCCGATGAAAAGATGAACTTCATTGGGGCTCTGCGTTTACCCCGAGTTGACCGACCACCTGACCAGCCACTACCTGCAAGTGGGGCAGACGGAATAACGGTCATCGTTTGTACAAATCCAAGCTGTGGTTCGGGCTGGATAAACATCGCTGAACATTAGAACAAACAATGAAGTTTTTATTATTAATTTAGCAGCGATTATGGGCAGACGGAAGTCTATTTCCCCACGTGCGCAAATCGCCCTGCTCGTTAGGCGTATGCTGAAAGACGTGCTAGCTTAAAACTGAACTGACATCAACTCATTGTTGTATTAAGAGATTGAAAAATGTCAAGCCAATTTTTGAATAATGATAAACAGTATCAAAACACCATTAGTAGCGGAAACTTTTGTAAACGCTTCACTTGAAAAAGTGTGGGACTTATGGACAAATCCTAAACATATTGCAAAATGGAACAACATGTCTGAGGAATGGCATACTCCACGAGCAGAAAATGATTTAAGAGTTGGTGGAAAATTATTTTTAAGAATGGAATTGAAAGGTAGTAGCGATGGCTTTGATTATATATGTATTTATGATGATGTCGTTGTAAATCGAAAAATTAGCCATACGACATCCGATAATAGAAAAACAACAGTATTATTTGTTGTTACTGAAAACGGAGTAAGATTAACTGAAACATTTGACCCTGAAAGTAAAACGGCATTAGACATTCAGCAAGCATTTTGCCAATCAATCCTGAACAATTTTAAGACATACGTGGAAAATCTATAAAATTTCCGGAAGGATACTTTAGAGACAGACAAAAACAACGAGTTGCTAACATGGTAGGCGTAATGCAGAAAGACGTGCTTACTTAAAACTATCTGCAATAAATTAACTTTGACAAGATAAATAGACAGGACAAATAATGAGTAAAATAATTTCGTCAATAGACATTACACCAGATGGTTTTTGTGGACACACTTCTGTTATTGCAGACGAAAACAAGAGGACTTTTGTCAGTTGCCAAATGAAATTTACAAAATACAGAAATGAGCCCTAGAACCAATTCCATAGTATTACGAGCCCATTAACCGGAATGCAATTCTGGTAAAGCCCCAAAGGCCGTTTTTCAATTGCTAAATCTGTTTTTCCGAAAGATGAACCAATGAAGGCAAAAGAGGGAAGCAATATTTACCTGATCCGGAAATGAGTAGTAGTGAGGCTATCAAGAAATGGATGGAAACAATTTTGAGAGCCTTTTTGCCAATGAGCTAAATGACTGGTATACAGACGAAAATGTATGGCCTCAAAACAGGAAGCGAAAATATTTGCAGAATGGTTTGATGTGGAGTTACATTCTATGATCTTAGCCCTTGAATAATTTCCGGTAACGAAAGACTAAATGAAATATGGGGATAAAAGAAAACATAAGACGCATGAAGCGGATGCGTGCCGAAAAAATTAAAAGACAGACGGAAACTCAAAGACAATTGGAGTTGGATCAAATTGCAGGCGAGGCTACAAATAAACTAATAGGTAAGCTGTCGCCTTTTGAAAAAATAAGGATGAATAAAGGCTCGTTAAAATATTCAGAAGTACTTAAAGATTTTGTCGGGCCTTATTTAGATGAATGCAGGGATTTTCATGAGACAAAAGAATTGTTTAATGCAGGGGCAATTGCCTGGAATATGGCGACAATAAAACAATTTGATAAAGATACAGCCTACGAAGAAGTTGTAAGGGGAGTCGAAAAGCAATTAAAGGTATCTGGGGCAGTTGATTTGTTAAAGGAATTAGTTGATCGTAAAGTAAAGTGTTTTGCCCATCACAAGGTTATCATCAGTAACGTTGAATTAACGGAAAATGAAAATTGTTTTGGGATAAGTGTTGCAGTGCTACAACTTGATTGAGCGCGCCTCTAAAAGCTCCTTGTACCCTTCCCTTCTGGAGAAGGGTGACGATTGAGGCCATAAAAGGCAGGATTTTTAGAGATGCCATTAAGATAAAATGAAGCAATAAAATTGCATTGGTGTAAAACATTTTTAATCAACAATTAAATTTGAAAATCATGGCAAACAATCGCGGAGTAATTTACATGGGAGCAGGAACTGTAGAAGTTCAAAGCATCGCTTTTCCAAAACTGATTTCACCGAATGGAAAAAAATGCGAACACGGTGTAATTCTAAAAATCGTTTCAACAAATATTTGCGGAAGCGACCAGCACATGGTAAGAGGACGGACAACAGCCCCCGCAGGCATGGTGCTTGGACATGAGATTACGGGAGAAGTGATAGAAGCCGGCAGCGATGTGGAGTTCATCAATGTTGGCGATTTGGTATCCGTGCCTTTTAATGTTGCGTGTGGTCGTTGCAGAACTTGTAAAGAACAAAAAACAGGCATCTGCCTGAATGTAAATCCTGCCCGTGCTGGCGGTGCGTATGGCTATGTGGACATGGGCGGATGGATTGGCGGGCAGGCGGAATATGTGATGGTTCCTTATGCTGATTTTAATTTGTTGAAATTCCCTGACAAAGAAAGAGCGATGGAAAAAATCCGTGATCTCACTTGTCTTACCGATATTTTACCCACAGGTTATCACGGAGCAGTTACAGCAGGTGTGGGACCCGGTTCAACAGTTTACATCGCAGGCGCAGGTCCGGTGGGATTAGCAGCAGCAGCATCTGCACAATTGCTTGGCGCAGCAGTGGTGATTGTAGGCGATATGAATGAAGAACGGTTGGCACATGCCCGTTCATTCGGTTGCGAAACAATTAATCTGAATGAGAACGGTTCGTTGGCTGACAAAGTTGCACAAATACTTGGCGTGCCTGAAGTGGATAGTGCAGTTGATTGTGTTGGATTTGAAGCGAAAGGTCATGGAGCGGATGCACATACCGAGGCACCTGCAACAGTTCTCAATGCAGCAATGCAAATCACACGGGCAGGCGGAGCAATAGGTATTCCCGGCCTTTATGTTACTGACGACCCCGGCGCAAAAGATGAGGCAGCAAAAAGAGGAGCACTCTCGGTTCGTTTTGGTCTTGGTTGGGCAAAAAGTCATTCATTTCATACAGGGCAAACACCGGTGATGAAATACAATCGGCAACTAATGATGGCAATTCTTCACAACAAAATTCAAATTGCCAAAGCAGTAAACGTAACTGTCATTACATTGGATGAAGCGCCAAAAGGTTACGCTGACTTTGATATGGGAGTGCCGAAAAAATTTGTCATTGATCCGCACGGAATGTTGAAAACTAAATAGCAAATTAAACCTACCTAATTTATGGAACGAAGAACCTTTATTAAGAAATCATCTTTAATGGCCATTAGCGTAAGTGCATTTGGCGCAATACACTGGAATGGCAAAAGTTTTATTGGAGATTCACCTACAACCACGGATATACTTGGGCCTTTTTACAGGCCAGGAGCACCGATGCGAGGAGACCTTGTTCCACCTAATTCAAAAGGAATTCCAATGAATTTAAGTGGATCGATTTTTAAACAGGATGGAAAAACACCCTTGGACAATGCGCTAATTGAAATTTGGCAATGTGATGAGAATGAGCATTACGACAATGCTTCGGACAGCTATTTGCTCCGTGGAGCGTTAAAGACAGGAAAGAATGGTAAGTATGACTTCAAGACTATTGTGCCAGTTCCATATAAAGCCACCCCTGATGATGAAGCATCATGGCGTCCAGCTCATATACACATGAGAGTTTCTGTTGCTGATCAACAAGACCTAGTAACACAGATTTATTTTAAAGGTGACAAATACCTCGATAAAGACACGTGGTCATCATCACCACAGGCCGTGAACAGAATTTTAAACATAGTTAAGAATTCGTCAGGTGTAAATACAGTGACCTTTGATGTTATAATGAGTAAAGAATTTCCGCTTGACAAGGAAGTGTATAACAAAATTACAGGACTCTATCAGATGGACAATGCTTATATTGTTGAGTTTATTAAGAATGATGACTTACTGTTCATGAAACGGAACGGTCAATTGGTGGCAAGTTTAAAATACATAGGCAATAATACTTTTGAAGGTGGAATTGGATTTCCAAAAGTGACTTTCGAATTATTAGCGAAAGGTGGTTCTAAGGCGACCGTAACAACTCAAGACAAGACTTACATTGGCGAAAAGTATCTAAAATATAATGAGTGAAAGAAGCTAAATCTGAAGTAAGGGCCAAGTAGATAATAGATACCAGAGATTTATCGGTCAAAACGTACAAGGCTATATTGGTGGAAGCTGAAAGATTCAACTGCGATTTAACTTTGCACTCACTAACATGACGGCATTACAAGAACATTTGGATAGGAAGAGCCAATGATGTCAGAAGCGGACAACACCAATGCCATTATCAGAAAATTTGAACCTATACTTAAGGGGCTTTCGTTTTATGAACTTTCTGTCCTGAATAGAATGGTTGTTAACCGGATACGGCTTATGCAGAAAGCAGGAGCGTTAGTTTCTATGTCACAGTTCCATGTGGGCGACCGCGTTTCGTGGGATGGAACGGATGGCATAATCAGGATAGGGATCGTCACTCGCCTGAACCAAAAGACGATTTCAGTTAAAACCGGGGAGAAGGGACATTGGAATGTCACTCCACAATTTTTAAGAAAGGAGAAGTAATTGCCTTTGGCTGTGACCTTTAAAAATGAAAATTATGAGATAACTATTTTAGACAACATCATTGTTGGAAACATCGTAAATACGCCCGCTGATTTTGGTTTCAACTTGCGTTCTTCGAGTTACCCTGCGCCGATCCTTTAGGCTTGATTGCCCTAAGAAGGATGATCATGAATAGGGTTCCAAATCCGAGCGTTCCGACAACAATCAAGCAGGTTCCGATAATATCTTTTAGGCTCATAAGTCAATGTTGTTATCAATGGCGCAATCAGGGCAATAAAAGCGCAGATATTCAAAATGCAGAGTACAGAAACAAATATGAGAAAATAATGATCGCTGACTTCGCTACTGATTAACGCATAAATACCCGCCCCGGTTCCCAAAATGAACGCTGTAAGCGACTTCATTAACTCTGTATAGAATTTTGCACGATCCGCGTTCATGGATTTAATTGGCCACTAGCCATATCGTAATTTGATCGTTGCGAAGATAGGGGCATGCCCGGCGCAGGCTGGTATTTTCCTTGTTCGGTTTACCTGATATTCTTTAGAAACCAGATAGGCTCAACGGATTCGAATCCTGGTCGTTTCTTAATGATTCCGGAACAAAACCGGCCTAAAATATTTTCTCCATTTCATTCCTTTTTTTCCTACCTTCGAACCCATGCTCAAACACTATTCCGACCTTAAGACGTTGCTTTATTTGATCCTGGCAACCACCTTGTTTTTCATTCAATGGAATACCGGATTTCACATCGCGGTCTATGTTCTGTCGTTGTATTTTTCCATCACCATTGCGGTCATTGCCCACAACATCAACCACGTGCCCATGTGGAAATCACCGTTTTTAAACCAGGTTACCAGCAATTGGATAACCTTGCTCTACGGGTTCCCCGCCTTTGCATGGAAACCGACACACAATATCAATCACCATAAACTGAATAACCGGGAGCATGATTATACCATCACCTACCGCATCAGCGAAAAAAACAATGTGTTCACTTTATTGTCGTACCCATCCATCAGCAGTTACTATCAGCAAAGTGCCATCAGAAAATACCTCGTCGGACTTTACCAAACCGACAGGACCGAATTCGTACTGGCCCTGGTTCAGGCTTTTGTACTTGTAGCATTTATTATCGTTACCCTCCTCCTCGATTGGCAGAAATGTCTTTTATATGTGATCGTCCCGCACCAGTTTGCCTTGTTTACCATCATGGTGTTTAATTATATCCAGCATGTCCATGCCGACGAGGAATCGCATTATAATCACTCCCGCAACTTTACCAGCCGGTTCACCAATTTTATGATGTTCAACAATGGCTATCATACCATTCACCATCATAAAGCCAATCTGCATTGGAGTCAGTTGCCCCAGGCCCATGCCCAAATCGCACATTTAATTGAACCTCATCTCAATGAAAGTACCATCATCGGATATCTTTTAAAAACCTATATCATGGCTCCGCTTGGGCTCACGCGTCAATCAGTATCCATGCGCCAACTCCGAAAGGCAAAAGAAAAAGAAAGCCAGCACGCATTGCAAGAGGTGACCGCCTGAACCGGTTTTGCCGAGTCATTACCTTGTCACAGGACCAAACTCTTCCAAAAGTGAAAGCAAAATATTTTTTTCTTCTCCTGATTTTCATCACCATGCAAGCCACTGCCCAGGATTTGAAAGCTGAGTTGGAAAAATCCTACAAAGCATTTGCCGATGCCTTATTGGCGAAGGATCCGATAAAATTCAAAAGTGCCATGAGTGCTTCGGCTTACGGTAACCTCAAAAACAGGATGTCGGCAACCGGTTCGAAATTTCCGGATGCATTTTTTGCCGCTGGCCCGATGATGCTCAAAGATCTGACGAAACTCAAATATCATCGAGCTTTGGTCAATGGCGTAACCGCGAATGCGATTTATTCCCAAAAGGAAGAGGAGGAGACCACCTTGGTTATTCTGAAATTCGTAAAGGAGGCAACCGATTGGAAGTTTGCCTTGTTTGATATGAAGGGCTCCGATGAAATCAACAAGGCGGCCAATGCCGGGGATTTTTCTTTTTTGTCGGGAAAGGAATACCAGCCTAGCGGCATCAGGCCCACTATACCAGCGGAAATCGTGGCAGGGGAAGTTCAGGGAATACTGGATGTGTTCTGTTATGAATACAAGGTCAGTGTAACCATTAATGGAAATGAACAATCAACGACCGACAACAAAAGCTCCAGCGGTTGGATACTGGGTGGATTGAAAAAAGGTAAGAATAAAATAACCATCACCGCAAAACCTGTCGAAGGAGGGAAGCCTGCTACCATTACCATCAAGATTCGCATAAAGGATGGTGATGAGGAAAATACTGTTTTTTCACTCGAACAGAATAGTCCACCGGTGGTAATGGAGAAGGAGTTTGAGGTGAGGTAGATTTGTCGTGCTGAAATTCAGTTTTTGTTGGTGAAGAACACAAACAAAGGCGTTGTTAAAAGGTTAGCCCGCCCATCAAGGTCCAATTCGTGTACGTCGAATCAAACGAAGTCTGCGAATTGTATAAGCCGTGTCCATTGCAGGATTCCCAGCGCAATTCGAAAAATGCTCCCAGTCTGCCTTCCACCCTGTGGGTGTAGCCAACACTAGCCCAGAAACCAGTCAAAGCCCTGTCCAATAAACTGAATTGAATTATTCGCGGGAGGCCTGGAGTCCCGGAATACACCGTGGTGATGACGGTTCCTTGCGGCTCCTGAAGCCATGTATAATTAACTGTTCCACCTTTGATAAATAACGTGTTGTCATTTTTTCTGAACGCATATCCGAACCCAAGAGGCATTTTGAGAAGCGTCATCGAGTAGGTGAGGTCATAACGGCCAGTAGCTCCATTGGACAGGTCGCCCGTGTAATGCCCAGTGAAGGTCTTAGGTAAATACCAGGTTTCGACAATGAGGGAAATCCGGTCATTCACATGAGGAGAATAGACACTAATCCCAATACCTCCGGTAACCGTAGTACTCCGATCGATGGTGTACTTTGGAAAATAACTTAATTTCAGGTTGGAAAAGTCGGAAAGCACAAATGCCGATGTCCGGACCGCCAACCAACTTAGTTTGTGATGATTGGATTTTTCGACCGGGTCACCTTTGCACCGATTATATTTTTTTACAAGATGGGTGAGTGACATATTATTGAGACCCGTATCGTTGCAGTTCATGTGACAATCTGCGAGCATCTTATTCAGCACATTAGAATAGGGTTTAATTACTTCGTCATATTCTTTTCCTTCCTGTTCTATCCTCACCGTTTTTGTGCTCAGACTAACAATCGAATCACTTTTTTCAATATAAAATGTATCCTCGAACTGGTATAAAGACATCGAGCCTCTGATTACGACCAATGCAAAGAGAGTGGTCGGTTCTTGTTCAGTCGGCAACAATTTGCTTTGATAGTATTTACCACCGGTATAACCGAACGCCTTGATCTGGCCTGGACCATAAATCAATGTCTTGCCATTTTCATCGATTCGAAATTCGCAACTCCTGGCGTTGTAGATATCATTCCTGTAGACAAGAAAACCTTTAACCGAATCCCCGTTCTCTCTGATCATGAAGCCGGGCCGAAAATCCTGGGCTTGCATTACTTCGATGGCAATGCAAACCAGGATAAATGTGATCGATCCGAAGCGGGTTTTCTGATTCATGGCATATCTCAATTAAAACAGGAAGATGGTTTTGTTCAGACTGCATTGACCAAAGATTAATTATTTTTTTAGCATTATCAAATATCTCTGAGTGCTTGAAATTTGCTGGTGAAAGAATACCCATAAAGGCGAGGGTGCTGAAATTGAATTTGTTGGTGAAGAACACCAACAAGGGCGAGCCACAGATTCACAGATTAGAATCAGATAGCTCCGTGAATCTGTGGCGCATACCTGCGATTTGGCTGTTTGATGCTGAGTTACCATTGCCGTTCTTTTGTTATTAATTATGTAGATTTAGTGATCCGATCAACACAATTGTCAATCTCGATGCCATTGATTAAAGGAGTACCAAAACTTCATTCGTTTGTCTTAGTATGCCTGGTCATGGGACCGGTTTATGCCCAAAAAACAGAACCCCTAGTTTTCGAACACAATGCCGAAATTGTCTGTGCTCAATATAATGCAGATGGCGACCTGCTCATTACAGCGTCGGTCAATGGAATCGTCAAATTGTGGGACGCTGAGACCGGAAAACTTATCCGTTCCTTTGGAGCAACCACGCCACCGTCTAAAAGCTTCTATGCCGATTTCAGTCCGGACGGTAAATTGATTGCAACAATCTTCGAAAGAAGTGGGAAAGTATGGAGCACGAAGTTTGGCGACCTCGTCTTCTCCCTGAATGGGTACAGCGATACCATTAAATCAATTCACTTCAGCAAGAACAGCAAATGGCTCATTGCCGGCTCCCTGGATGGCACAGTCAAGCTTTGGGACGTCCAAACAGGAAAACGTCATCATTCCCTGAATCACATGTATGAATCGCTTGGAAAGAAAGAACAGAAAAATGGTGTCACCGATGCAAAATTCTGCGACAAGGATAAATCGATCGTCACCGGCTCCGGTAAAGCTTCACTGGACTTCGTACCCATAGCACAGTATTCCAGTATGTCGGCCACAGATAAAAAATATTCAGAACGGTACGATAGTTCTTCTCTGGTCTGGGATATGAAAACCGGAAAGGTCATTCATACCCTCGTCGGCTATCCTTTTGATGTAAGCCCCGATGGCAGCAGGATCGTTACGGGTTCAGTAAACACTACAAGTCAGACTGCGCAGGTGTGGGATGTCGCAACGGGTAGTGTAATCCACCTCTTGCGTGGTCACAATGGAAAAGTGACCGCGTGTCAATTCAGCAAGGATGGAAAATGGATATTGACTTCATCCGCCGAAGACGGAACATGCAAGTTATGGGAGACCTCAGGCAAAAGTGTTTGCTACCTGAACACAGGACCGGTAAATACGGGTAGCATTGCCCATCTCAGTCCGAACGACAAAATGATTTCAACCTTTTCGCAGGATACAACCAAAATCTGGAATATTGCTACTGGAAAATTGCTTCACGCGCTTCCCTCCGGACGTTCTCCTGTATTCAGCATCGACAGTCGGCGGGTGATCGTGCTCACCGGGAATAGGGCAACGGTTTATGAAGCGCTTTCAGGCAAACCGGTGATGGTTGAGAAAAAGCCGGCAGGAAAGGAAATTAAAAAGGCGCTCAAAGAGATTTAGATAGACCTGTTTCTACCACCAACTCCTGAATACCGATTACAGGTTATTGATTTCCGCTACCGCTTCCCTTTCTTCCTGTACCCCATGTGCGGATTTCTGAAACTTGGAACAGCAAAGAGATAATACTGTATACCGAATCCAATATTTACATCGAAGCCATGAAACGGTGAATAATAGGCACCTAACATGGGGCCTATTCCCCAGCTATTGGGGTTGTACCATCCATGTCTTTTTGGAGCAGCAGTTGAAATGGTCAATGCGTTGGGGGAATTCCATAGGGTATCCGAATGGATAAAATGTTTTATTCTAACCGTATCATACCGATAAACGATGGTATCACGAATGGTGATGTGGTAAACCACGGAATCCTTGTAAACGATATTCTTTTGAGGGAAACCCATCTGTGGATGCCCCAAAAGGAAGACAAACAGCTGCAAGCAGAAATACTTTATTTGCTTCATGGTTGGGAGTGATGAATGGAAATGGCCTTGTTCCTATTCCCGGTAAAGGCGATTTTGTTCATTTTAATCCATTTTGAGAAAAAGATATGAAAATGATTGTCAGAATCGAAAGCAATGTTGATCTCATGACGGTGTAGATTGAGTGAGGTTTGTTTTAGGACAATATACCATTCGCCACTTTGCCTTCAAAATACGGCAACCGGTAACCGCGCTCACCGATCCCCACCCTCCGCCAGTTTGGTCAACGCTTTTATGGTACTGATCATATTAATCCTGATTACGGGATCGGTGAAGATTCGCGGAATGCCAATGGGCATAGACAAAATGCGGTAGGTCACTTTCGTTTGATCGGGAGCCAATTGCTCAAACCGCCAGCTTCCGGATAATATCATACGGGTTACGCCTTCGTGTTTGGGGGCCAGCATCGGGTCCGGTCGTGATTTGAAAGTGATGAACAATTCTTTTGCTGGTATTTTTTCGTAAAGCTGGTATTCGAGAAAATGGTCCTGGTCACTCACCGGCCAGGGGATGTCGTGATAAGAATACTCCAGCCAGAAGGTGGTATCCGGCTGGGGATAAACCTTGAAATCGCTGACATGCGTCTGCCAGATTTTGATTGTTTTTTCGTCCTTGAGAATATCCGCCATTTTGTAAATCGAAGCCGCAACGATGAACTCACCTTTTACTTCGCGCGCTTCCTGTGGAGGATTAGAACCTGGAAAAATAATCCACCGCTCATACATGGAAATCGCGCCGTCTTTTTTCACCAGTATAAATCCTTCAGGAAATTGTTCCTGAGCATGGGTGACAATTACAGCAAAAAGGAAGAAGATGTTGATCGGAAGGATTTTCATCCCAATACAGAAATTGGTATAAACAAGACGGGTATGGCCATCAGGAGAAGTGATGAGGGTAAACGACATCACATTGAGCCAGAATTGAATCGGCGACTTCGGCCATAAGAAAACTGAAATCAAATGACATGAGGGGGCTTTCCTTTAATCCGTTTAATAGGCATTCTGTAACATGTTGCAATTGATATTGAAAACCAAATCCTTCAAAGGGAAAATCAAAATGAGAGGACGTACCATTATTGAGTTTCACGGTGATGGCCTGTGTTTTATACCACGGGGCGTGAAGTATAATCGTTCCCATCGTGCCTATGATCTCTGCCTGCTTGGCTGTGTCAACGACCACAGATGAAAAAATGTGGGCCATGCTCTTGTTTTTGAAAAGAAATTGTACCGAGGTGGTTTGGTCAATCCCCGTGGGAGCGTGTTGGGCGAGCGCCTGGATTCGTTCAGGTTTGCCGAGAATCAGTAAGGCAAGAAACATCGGGTAAATGCCAACGTCGAGTTGGGCACCGGCGGCAAGGTTAATATTGTAAACCCGGCTTTCCGCATCAAACGGAAAAACAAATCCAAAATCGGCCCGGATGAATTGAACTTCACCAATGGTGCCTTTCGCAATGAGTTCAACGGTCTTGATGATAGCCGGAAAAAACCGGGACCACATTCCCTCCATGAGGAAAACATTGTTGGCTTCCGCCGCTGCCACCATGGTCAGAGCGCTAGGGAGATTCAATGTGAGCGGTTTTTCACACAATACAGCCTTTTTGTGATTCAGACACAGTATCGTTTGTTCATGGTGGAAAGAGTGGGGTGTGGCCACGTAAACAATGTCCACATCCGGGTCGGCGGCCAATGCTTCATAGCTGGCGTGCACCTTTGGAATGCTGAATTTGGCGGCAAACTCTTTTGCCCGTTCCCCGTCGCGCGAACCGACTGCAACCAGTCTTGCCTTGGGGGTAACGCTGAAAGCCGATGCAAATTTATCTGCAATTTTTCCCGGGCCAAGAATGCCCCAATTGATCACACGCTCCATTTGATATAATTCATTTTGTTTTCAAAGTTACCGATTTGATGGTTGCAATAGTTATTTGGATTTCCAAGATTTAAGGATTCTTGAATCTTCGCTTTCTCAACTTCCCAATTCTCAACTTCCCAATTCTCAATTCTTTACTCAAACCTCCTCTAAATTCTGTATTTTCGCACCGATTCTGAACACTTATAATTATGAGCCAAAACCGACCAATTTCCTCTTTTATCGAAAAGAATTTTTTGCATTTTAATTCCGCCGCCTTAGTAGACGCGGCAA
>JAYVXP010000095.1:0-6352 GCA_043785125.1 Bacteroidia bacterium | reverse complement strand
TTTTATTTCCAACGATACAGGCAGGGTGTACCAGAACCGGAAATTCAACTTTGGGGTTGGTGATCATTCCCGTTATTTTTCTTTTTGTTTCCGGATCTGCAATGGCGATCGCAACGTGAAGAGGAGTTGCGACAGCATTGAGTTCGGCCAGACCTCCGAGTACGGGAAGTTCATCTACTGTTGAGCCTTTTTCTTTGCCATCATCAAAAAAACCAATCAGCTTCCATTTGGGATGACGCTGGTTGATATCGTTTATCAGCCATGCTATTTCCCTTCCAAGGCCACCTGCGCCGTAGATGGCAACGTCGACAGCCTCACCCCCGGCCCCTCTCCGGAAGACAGGGGAGGCGACTTGGGTAAGGGGCGCAATATTTTTTTTTATAGGGGGATTCAATTGGGTTTGGATAGTGAGTAAACTTGTCAAAATTAACAAATAATAGGCAACCTCACCCCCAGCCTGCCCTCACCCCCGGCCCCTTTCCGGAAGAGAGGGAGGCGGGTAGAGTAAGGGGGGCGATATTTTTTTGAAGATGCAGATTTCAACCTCACCCCCGGCCCCTCTCCGGAAGAGAGGGGTGGCGCGTTGAGTGAGGGGGCGATATTATTCTGAACTTGTTAAGATAAATAATAAATGAGGGTTTAGTTTCCGGTAAATTTCTCTTCCGCTAACGAAACATCCTTCTTGAATGAAAGAAGAACTACAGCGGTCATGACCAAAATTCTAAAATCGCGGGCAAGTGTAAGATGTTGAGCGTAGTCGATGTCCAACTCAAACTTTTTTTGCCAGGAGATGCTGTGCCTTCCATTGACCTGAGCCCAGCCGGTAATGCCGGGCCGGATGTCGTGGCGCTGGCGTTGGGTAGCAGAGAACAAGGGGAGATATTCCTCGGGCAGGGGCCTTGGGCCAATCAGGCTCATCTGACCAGAAAGCACGTTGAAGAGCTGGGGAAGTTCATCCAGGGAGGTGACCCGCACGATATCACCCAACAAAAATCTGCGGTCGGCAGGATTTCCGATTGTATTTTTTAGCGACCGGAACTTAATCAGGGTAAATATCTTTTCATTTTTTCCAATCCTTCGTTGCTGGTATAACACCGGAAAAGAAAAAGATAAACCATAGAGTGCAATCATGATCAGGAAGATCGGCGCGAGCACAACGAGCAAGGTCAGTGAAAAAAAAATATCCAAAGGCCGTTTAGCATAACGTGAATAAAACCCCATGACTTCAACCTTTAAAAATGGAAAAGATGGTTTGAAAAATTATCTTGATGTCAAGCCAGAAGTTTCTTTTGGTCACATACTCGAGGTTCAATGTCAGTTTTAAAGGCAGTATTTCGCGAACATAAAAGTCAACCGGATCGGGTTTCCCTTCAAGCATTTCATTTTCATTGCGGAATTGAATCGAGGCAAAATCTGTAATTCCGGGTTTTACACTCAACACCTTTTTTTGCTCGGGATCATATAAGTCCGTGAATTTCTTCAACTCCGGCCGCGGGCCCACCAGGCTCATGTCTCCCATCAACACATTGATCAGCTGGGGAAGTTCATCCAATTTAAATTGCCGCAGGAAGAAGCCCGTGCGGGTGATACGCGGATCACGTTTACCTACCGTGATGGCGGTAGATTTGTCGGCGTCCCTATACATGGTTCTGAATTTCAGCAACCTAAACAGCACGCCGTCCTTCCCTACCCTCTCTTGTAAATAAAATACCGGGCCATTGGATCCAGCTAAAATCATCAAGGCGATCATTAAAAAAAAAGGCAACAGGATAAGCAATCCGATAAATGAAGAGATGAGATCAAAAATCCTCTTAGCCATGGACCACCGATTGGTATGCTTTTGCAACGGATTCAACAATATAATCAATCTTCGTCTGGTCCAGCTCCGGATAAATAGGCAATGAAATCTCCCTTGAATAATTATCATAGGCCACGGGGTAATCTTTTATCTGAAAACCCCTTTCCCTGAAAACGGTAAGTAATGGTAAAGGCTGAAAATGTACATTCACTGACACTCCGGTTTCGGTGATTTTTTCAATGATCCGGTCGCGCTGTTCTTCGGTAATCTTTCTTATTCTCAAAGCAAATAAATGATAAGAAGATTGTTTATCAACCGTATCGATAGGCGGGACTTCAGCCCAGGGGTATTTTGAAAAAGATTCCAGGTAGGCGGCATAAACTCTTTTACGCTCGGGCAGGATTTGGTTATGGTATTTGCGGAGTTGGGCCAACCCAATTGCAGCGCAAATATCCGGCATGTTCATCTTGAACCCCGGATAAACAATATCATACTTCCACCCCCCGGCGATGTTTTTGGTAAAGGCATCTTTTGTCTGACCGTTGAGCGACCAGTTTTTGAGTGTATTGTAAACTTCCTTGCGGTCAAATGCGTCCGGAAGATGAACACAGATCGCACCGCCTTCGGCCGTAGTGACATTCTTGACGGCATGAAAAGAAAAAACAATAAAATCCGACCAGCGGCCAATGGGTTTGTTTTTATACGCTGCCCCGATGGAATGTGCTGCATCGGCGAGCAGCATAATCCTGCCCAGTTTTTTCTGCTGTTCGCCAACCGGATGAAACCGTTTCCTCATCTCCGGATCATTGACCAGATTGGAAAGTTCCTCATAGTCGCAAGGCCAGCCGGCAATGTCCACGGGTATGATGGCTTTGGTCTTGCTTGTCATTTTCTCCCGAATCTTCGCGACGTTGATATTAAAATCAGCACCCGCATCCACCATCACCGGTGTGGCGCCGAGGTGCATAACCGCCAAGGCCGTTGCCGCATAGGTGTAAGCGGGAATGATGACTTCATCTCCGCGTGTTACCCCAAACCAGTGAAGCACGAGCATCAAAGAAGACGTGGCCGAATTGCAGCACGCGACATATTCCACCCCGATCTTCTCCGCCACCAATTTCTCCAACGCCAAAACCCGTGGCCCCGTGGTAATCCATCCGGAGTCCAGGGCTGCCATCACTTCCGCTTTCACATCGGCATCGATGAAGGGTGGGGAAAAGGGGATTTTCAGCATTTTACTTTATTGGGGCTAATATGACAACAATATTGCCGGCGGTCAGTTCTTCATTTGAAAACCCGGCGAAGTCGGGATGGATTTTTGGAGGCAATTTTTGTGCGCCCGACGGCCCCTTGAATTTTAGATACTTTACTGCAAAGCCACATTTTTTAAAGATAGCAAGGTATTGAGGCAATCTCAAACGGTTATGATAATCAAACCGCGTTTGGATATGATTCCATTCATCAGGTCCATATTGTAGAAAATCCCAAAGCGATAGATTCTTATCTGTATAAGCCCGGTGGTCGCTTGGTGAAATCTGGTGGATGACAAATGAATCCTTTTCCAAATAGGTAAAAGCCTGCTTGTGCATGGCCTCCAGATCAAATGGGGTTACGTGTTCGAGTACGTTACGAGAGATCACTACTTGCGGAGTACGCTGACGGATCGAATGATCCAGGATGTTGGCTGATGGAAAATAACTCACTGCAGAATGCAATAAACCGTCGCTGATAAACGGAATCCCAAATCTTTCTTCAAAATGCTTGTTCAGTAGGGCAATCTCTCCGGCCTGATAATGATGATTTATATCAAAGGTCAAAACCCTTTCTGCGTGATGTTTGAATAAAAGTAAATAGGGTACGATGGGCAACCAACCCGAACCGATCTCCACAATGGTCTTCTGTTGAAAAGATAATCCAAGCTTTTCAATTTCTGCCTCAAATTTAATGATCGTACTTTCCTGAAATTCGATCTCTTCGACCAGCGGCTTTTGATTCAATTTTTGCAGCCTGTGATAAAGATTGTCCCCCAAAGCATGGGGTAACGCTTGAAGTAATTTAAAGGAAAGTGTCTTGAGGCGGTGATCCACAGTAATTATTTCTTATGTTTAAAAAGTCCACTCAAAAAACCGAGACCATAACTTACATGAATTACAAAATAAGAAACCATAACAAACCCTGATTGCCTCAGGGGTGAGAATTCTTTGAATGAAAAAAACATGGCCATAACGGTGTACAGGATGAGCGGCAAGAACGCTAAAACACCGATCACGCTGGAAATTGGAAACATGAATATCAAATACAAAACAAAGAGTGACGGTATAAGATGTCGGATTTTTGTACTCGACTTTACTTTTCTCAGCACCATGGGTTTATAAAGACCATATTGAAAGTACTGATTGAATAGTCTGCCTGCGCTTTCGCGAGGAAAGTAATATGATTTAATCTCAGGGTCCTGAAATATTTTCAGTCCTTTGCTCCTGGCCCGGTAGTGGAATTCGTCGTCCTGGTTTCTGATTAATTCTTCATCAAACATTCCGGTGATGGCAAAAATTGAATTCTTCCAAGCACCCAAATAAACACTTTCTGTGTATCCCTTAAAGTTTTCAAAATGAAAATCGCTGTTTCCGATTCCAAAAGATGTGGAAGTGGCATTGGCTACAGCCTTTTGGAATGAGGTCTGCCCCACTGCTCTCATTGGTCCGCCAACAATATCCGCATCGGTTTCCTGAAATGTCTTGATTACTTTTTCAAAATAATCGCTCGCGTAGTTTGTGTGCGCATCAAGACGGGCGATATACAATCCTTTGCACAAGGGTATTGTCTTATTCAACGCAAAGGAAACATACTTTTCAGTATTGGACAACAATACAATATTTGGAAAGGCCTTTATTTTGTCCTGAATGATTTTAATCGTTCCATCCGTGGATCCGCCATCGATCAGGTAGAGTTCTTTATCTACTGGTAAAGTAGAAGTAAAAAATGAAATCAACTCTCCGATATGTTTCGCCTCATTATAAACAGGACAAATGACACTAATTTGCATGAATTACTTCTTGATATACTTGAATTACTTTCTCGGTTGTTTTGTTTTCATCCAAATCTAAAACAAAATCTCTTCCCTTGAATTGAAGACGGTCAAACTTTAAAGCTTCTCCAATGGCGGCCGCAATTTCACTCGGGTCATCGGTCAAACAAACTTTACAACCCGCTACCCTACCGATCCGTTCTTCCACATCGCCAACGCGCACCGAAACAACCGGTAGGTTGCAGGCGAGCGCTTCCTTAACCACATTGGGGGAACCTTCATGCAAAGAAGTCAACAATAATACATCGGCGGCATTCATATAGTCTGGAATAGCTGAGATGGGAACATTGTCAGCATAGAAAAGTGTTGCGTCTATTTTTTTATTAAGTTCATCCACTGCACTAACCGCGAGTGAATAGCGCTTCACATACTTTGAAGGATGCCCTCCAAAAAAAATGAGTTTGCCTGAAACCGGAAGATTCAGTTTCTTGCGGCATGCAATTTGAGACAAGGGTTTAAACAGATCTAAATCTATCCCCGAGGGAATCACCTCAAATTTCGTTTTACGCGGCAGAAAATCAGCCATCCGTTTCGCGACGATAATAACCTTAGTGGCCCTCCGGGCGGCTAAGCGGCTGATCAAAGTAAGTACCCCTCCCATAAAAGTATGTCTTCCATTTCTGTCGGCAATCCCAAAAAGATCGCTTCCACGAAAAGTAATAACGAGGGGAAGCGACGTAAAGAAGACTGGAATTGCACTTTGACCCCATTGGGCCTGAATAAGATCATAGCTTCCTGTGCTTAGAATCTTCATCAAGTGAATGGCCGCCCTGGCATAATTGAAAATATTTCGTGATCCTTGAAAATGAAAGACTTCAATGACGATACTTTTTTGTCTCAACTTTTCAACGTGGCGTACCAAAAAGGGTACTTGATTCGGTTTATCAAGGCTTGGCCATTCTGTTGTGACCATCAAAACCCGGATGGCGGACCGATTTGTGGCTTTGGGGTGCATTTACCTATTTTTTTCTGCTCCCTGAAGCGGAGTGAAGAGACACAGACCATACAAAAGCCCTGGTGAGGCTAGTCGCATTGCGGAATGAAACATAGTAAAAAGTACGAGAACCAATAATCCGAATAGCATTGGCCTGAAATGAGCGTCCAATTTTTGAATAAAGTAAATGGGTGATAAGATCATAATGAGCAAGGCTAAAACGCCAAAAATACCATGCTCGGCAATCAGGCGAGTAAATTCAGAATGGGTGTTGGCATGCACATTGCCTTTGAAACTCAGGGACTTTACCATGCCGGGTCCAACCCCAAAAACGGGGTTGTCCAAAAACAACTGGACTTCATTTTGAACCAGGATTAAACGACCAGAAGTAATGTCTTTTTGCTTCCCCGTCAGGTAATTCACTCCGGTATAACGATACTCCAACCGGTTTTCTGAAACATCATTTACGTAATTCCAGCCAAAGAAAAGCAGAATACAAGAAAATACGCCATACAATATTGTTTTCCATTGACTT
>JAYVXP010000094.1:0-6361 GCA_043785125.1 Bacteroidia bacterium | reverse complement strand
TTCAAAATGGTTTCCAGATATTAAGCCCATGGCTGCTCTTCCGGTCCTAATTTCCTCATTGACCAAATAGCGTCCGGCATCTCCATCGAATGTATTGCGTTGATGTGTAACCAGTCGCTGCCGATAGTCGATCATTCGAAATTCTTCCATTGGATTGAGTCCAATATGACTATCGGTTCCGATAGACCAACGTCCGCCAAATTGTACAAATTCTTTCATTCTGAAAATACCGTCGCCCAGATTTCCTTCTGTTGAGGGGCATAACACAACGTTAGCTTTTGTAGATGCCAGTTTTGTCAATTCCTTATCATCAAGATGAGTAGCATGAACCAGATGAAAGCGTTCATTCACCGTGAGGTTATCAAGTAGCCACTGCATTGGCCTTTTTCCGCAATATGCATGACAATCACTGACCTCCTTTTGTTGTTCGGCAACATGGAGATGAAACGGAAGATCTTTTGGCCCTTGTTCAAAAGTTGTGATGATATCCCTGAACTCAACCGCCCGCAGTGAATGCACACTGAGTCCGATATGAGCATGCCCATGCTGTTTGACTACTTTTTCCGAAGCTTCAAAAAGTCTGAAATAGTCTTCCACTGATTTAGAAATAAATCTTCTTTGACGCAGCTGTGGCTCCATCTCAAAATTTCCTTTTTGATAAAAAACAGGAATCAAAGTGATATTGATCCCGCTTGTCTTAGCCGCCGCAACCATGCGCTCTCCCATTTCTGCCAGATGGGAATACGGTTTGCCCTCTTTGTCATGATGGAGGTAATGAAATTCTGCTACGTGTGTATACCCGTGACGAAGCATTTCCGCATACAGCATCGCTGCAATGGCCTCAGCCTGATCCGGATCTACCGATAATGCGCATTGATACATCGCCTCACGCCAGGTCCAAAAATCATCATGAATGCCAACGGGATGATTTTCGGCCAATCCTGCCATGGCATATTGAAAGGCGTGAGAGTGACTATTCTGGAAACCAGGCAGCGCGAAACCTTCCACGGCTTCAATGGCAATGCTCTTTTCTGGGGCTTTGTCCGATATATAGTGGATCCATCCCCTTTCATCCAAACCCACATAAGCAGGGCTGAGCCAGGATTCTTTTTGGAGCAGCGCTTTGAACTTAAAGTATTTTCCCTCTGGCATTCACTTAGGACAACTGCCTGATTAATCCCTCAAATGCCTTTTTCAACAAAGTTCTCATCCTATCGGCCCTTTGTGAATCATAATTCACTTCAGCATCATCCATATAATTCAATTTCGTCATCTCCAACTGCAAGGCGTGCTGGCCCTCCGCAGGCTTCCCAAAATGCCGGGTGATGTACCCTCCCTTAAACAGATAGTTGTGACGAAGGGAATACGAGGAGGCTTCCAGATTTTTCAATGCGATTTCAATCAATCCAGGCGAAGCCGATGTGCCCTCTACATCACCCAATATCAGATCCGGAAAATTCTCCTGATGAATCGACAACACCTGGTGTCGAATGGAGTGACAATCCCACAACAAGACTCTTCCGAATTGTGTTTTAAATCTTTGAAGTTCCGCTTCGATCTTTTGATGATAGGGTTGGTAATAGTGCTGCAATCGTCTTTGAATTTCTGTCCCGGATACCTCCCTCCGTCTATCCTGGTAAATAGGTTCCCCCAGGAATGTAGTAGTTGGACAAAGCGCTGTTATGATTCTGCCATCATTGTAAAGCGGCTTGCTTTGTGGGTCCCGGTTGAGATCAATAACCCAGCGACTATATTTTGCTGTAATCATGGACATCCCCATGTGTGGCGCAAAATCATAAAGCTGATGGACAAACCAATCGGTGTCGTCGGGTGCCTGAATTAAAGCAGGGTCGTATTCATGCCTCATTCCATCCGGAAAATCTGTTCCGCAATGCGGCACACTGATCAAGACAGGAACTTCATTGGTTTGAGCCTGGAAAAACTGATACGCCATCACGATAATAATATTCTTAGCAACGTTAGTGAACTATTTTTTTGTTGTCTTTCGCTTTTTGCCTCGCATTTTTTTCATTTGGGCATCTCTAAAAACCCTCCCTTTTATGGCCTCAACCTTTCAAGGGTTTTTAGAGATTCCCATTTATCAATTTTTCTTTTTTTGTTTCGTCTCCAGGTTTTTCAATTGTTCAATTTCTTCCTTAAGTATTTTTATCTGTGCCGCGGCTGCATTCAATTGCACACGGAACTCTTCATCTTGCGTGGGATTTATACTTGATTTTAGTTTCATGATCCTGCGGTAAGACTCCTCAATCCGCGCTCTCGTGATTTCTCCAGTCTCGACAAAATGCCGAATGATACCGTGGACTTTGTCTACCGTACGCTCTTCGGAACTCTGAATGTTGTTCGAAAAACATAGAATGTCGACTCCCGCATTGATGGACAGTCGGATTGATTCCTCCAGGCCGTATTGCTTTGAAATCGCATTCATTTGCATGTCATCTGAAAAGATGACGCCTTGATAGCCCATCCCCTTTCTCAATAAACTGTCCATAACCTTGTCGGAAAGTGTACCCGGATAACCGCGTGTATCCAATTTCTTATTAACAATATGGGCGGTCATGATGGCATCAACATAACCTGAATCCAAAAGCGCCCGATAGGGTTTCAATTCTCTTTCACTCCACGTATTCGTCACGTCGGCCATTCCATAATGGGTATCCTCCTTGGAACTTCCATGTTCCTGGAAAATGCTTGAGCACAGTGACCACCCGGTACTTTCTGTGTTGTTTTATAAACTCTTTGGCCATCATTACAACCGTATCTTCCTGTTTAGAAAATGAGCGTTCTACTTTTACGATCACCGTATTATCAGCATTCACGGCCAGGTCGACGACGGGTGCAAAATTTACATTGATGCCAAGCCCGGCGAGGGTAGCCGCCGTAGCTTCCCCATAAAACCGTACAGAATCAAGAACTTTTGATCTCCCCATAGCATTTGCGGAAATCGAGCGCGGAAATCCGTATTTTTCTTTCAAACGGTTTACCCTCCCTCCTTCCTGATCAATCGCGATGAACAACGGAATCGGCGCTGCCTTTTGGTAAGTCCACACTATTTTTTTTAGCCCTGCATAGGAGCTTGACTTCGGAATATTTTTTTCAAACAAAATGATAGACCCTGCTTTACCCATCCGCACCTCACGCAAGACCGCAGTGTCGACTTCGGCTTTCGGCAGACCTATTATAATCATCTGTCCAATTTTTATATCAAGACTATCCAACGACTGTGAATAACAACTTGGTGCAAAAAACACTGCCGCCATGGCAAAAAATTGCAGTCCGGATTTCAATAACCCAAGCCCACGATGTCCTACATCCCTCAAACCAATTTCCTTTTCGTTCATGTTATCAATATTCGTTTCGAACCGTCATCAATATTTCTTGCATCATCCCGCGAACGTCATCAGAGGGAGCAACGAAATGGGTGTTCATAAAGCTAAAAATTAGGACCTTGTCTTTCTTTGTAATCAAATATCCGCTCAACGTGTGATTGTTAGACAAAGATCCGGTCTTTCCAAAAATATAAGGTTTGTCTGCCTTATACCAACTTTTCAATGTGCCGCTTTGGGACCCAATTGCCAGTAATTTAAATAGCCTCTCCTTGGGTACTTTAGTGTATATCTTTTCCCACAGCCTCACAATGGAACGGGGAGTAAACAAATTGTACCGCGACAAGCCTGAACCATCTACCCAAATCGGCTCATCAGGAAGATCAAAAAGAAAATTCTTTTTGGCGTATCGAATCGCTATTTCGGAATCCAATGTGTCGCTAACAACATCGGCACACATCAGCAAAAGTTGCTCTGCAATAAAATTATCACTGTCCTGCATCATCTTTTTGTACAGGCTGTCGGTAAGAACACTTTTCAATGTATGGTTCTGTTTTGGCAAGGCGTATTGAACTGCCTCAACTTTTCTTTTGAGCGTGTCGGAAAGCAAAGACACAACTACTTCCACACCCGAGTGGAACGGCAAGGGCCAGGTGCTCTTCAATGATCTTTTTTTTCCGGGATAAAATGTAATCCGGTTTGAATCCATATCACGAATGACTTTTGTTTCATCGGAAACTGAATCCCCGCTGACAAGATAATTTGCAAACAATGATGGCATCGTAAATAATTTTCCATTAAGGCCTCTTTCTACCTCCAACGCATTTCCAAACAAAGGAAAAGAGGACCGTTCTACTGAATACATGTAGGAATAATCATCCCATGCCCATCCGGGACCCAGGTGCTTTGTTTGAAAATTGGATAGCGAAAAGTAAAGTTTTTGTTGCGCGTTTTCAAGAAAGGCAGCAACCCTGTTGTTTTGATATACTTCATGGTATAAGAACGAAGGATCTCCCGTTCCCCAAAAGATGAGTGAATCATGGGTGGTAATGTACCTAAGGGCAGGCACGGAGTCCCCTAAAATTTGAAGGGAAGAATAAAATGTAAAAATTTTTGTATTCGAAGCTGGGGTGAAGTATTTGTCAGAATTATATTCAAGCAAGGTCTTTCCCGCCATCGGATCATACACCATAAATCCGATGTGATCTTTAAATTTTTTTTCGGACAGGGCAAGGGTTTTTTTGATCTGTAAGTTAGGAGAGCATGACGCCAGTATCCAAACCCATCCCACGATGAAGAGGCTGCATCTCATTACCTGGCACTCAAATAGCGTTCCATCAGGATTTTCCGATGATGCGTTTCGTGACCGGCGATGATGAAGCCCACAACAACGACAGAGAGTTCATTGTTATTCGCTGTTCCCTTTCGGGTGAGCATGTCCGGCGAAAAGCTTTCAAAGAGATCGATCGTAGAAACCCGGAGATGCGCCATTTCATCGGCTATTTTTTTTAAACTGCGGCCACTCGCGTTGGCCTGGGGGGCATAATCATTTTCTTCAAAGCCAGGAAGTGGCGTTTTATCATTGCGGCCAAAACGCAAAGCGCGATAGGAGAGAATGCGTTCCACATCAATGGCGTGACAAAGTAATTCGCGAACACTCCACTTTCCTGCTTCATAGCGATAATCTGCTTTTTCTTCCTTAATGAAGTGGACCAATTCCAGCATCCGATGACCAGAAATGCGCAGTGCCTGAATTAAATCTGTTTCATCAATGAGCTTTACGTAATTCTTGTAAAAGTGAGGGATCGTTTCGAGGTTGAGGAGCATGGGGTTGGGTTAATGGTTCAAAGCTATTTCAGTCAAACCAGCCAATTATCTTATTTCTTTTCATCCCAAAGTCGCGGTGTTTCCACTGGTTCATTGGCCGAACGGAACATAAACTTGCGCAAATATCCCTCAATCGGCAAGACCAGCAACGCGATAAAAACCTGAATGAAGAAATCGGTTACCGGTGAGCTCTTGAATGATATCTGAGCTGACACGACGGTCTGAATAAACTGTATCAACATGATCACTGTAAGCATAGACAGCAGTCGGCTCAAGAACCTGTACTTAATGTTGGACGCCCCCAGGCGAATTGAGAAAAAAACCAGAAAACTGAAAAAGATAAATTCTGCCGCGAAGAACCAGGATTGTTTCCAATAGGGCGGTTCCACATTGAGGTCAACGTAAGTAGGCTCCGATACTCTTCCCATCATATCCAGCGTCTGAATTTCGACTTTGTAATCCCCCGTTGGTAAATAGGAGAAGTTCACAATATTATTGTCAGTCGACCAGTCGGACCAGTCTTTGCTTAGTCCGCTCACACGATAACGGTATTCTATCGCTTTCATTCCTAGAAAATCTGGTTGTATGAAGTCAAACGTAACCGTGCTTTCAAGTTGGCTTACCTTTAGGGACCGGGCCGGTGCTATCTTGCTTTGCTGGCCCCTGACCTCACGTAAAAAAAGAGGATATCCCCCGAGTTCTGCCGCTGCCTTTCTGCTGGAAAAGTTATATAATTCATTTGCTGCAGTAATCACCCACAACCCCTCATCCTGTCCTGATGGAGCCAAATAGCGGATGTTTTGAAATAACCCGAGCCATTCAAGTTTCAACGCCCTCTCCATCTTTGGATCAACCGTACGCCATTGTGCATGTTTGTCTTTTGACGTCTTGCCATAAAACCAAAAGTATCCGGCTGAAGCAAAGTATTTCTTCGGTCCGGGAAACGAATCCAACTGCACAAATTTATTTTGCTGCTCGTCATATCGGTTAAATACCCCCGATGCAGCAACGTAGACATCGTTTCCATATGCTACGCCAACGGTTTCATCGATTGAAATACCGGGAAAAGGGACGATTGATGTCTCGGTAATTGCTCCGTCTACCGTTTCGATTTTGTAAGCTCCATTTCTTGCGCATAGCCAGATGTTCTGAAACTTGTCTTCAAAAATGTAGCTCGCATATTCATGCAG
>JAYVXP010000093.1:0-18993 GCA_043785125.1 Bacteroidia bacterium | reverse complement strand
TCAACCCCGCATGGTGTGGTCACCTTTGATCAGTTTGCTCAGAAATTAGTTGACAACATTAATAGTCTTGTTGATAATCCCAAGGCAGGCCCTTTTGTTTTGGGGGCTATCCAAAATAAAAAAACAAGCGAACGTGTTTTGGAGGCTGAAAAGATTCCCGGCAAGGTATGGCTCAAGTCGCGTTCATTTGAAAACCCACTGTTTAAAAGAGCACGTGTGGCCACACCGGTTGTTGTGGAGGTGGATGCTTCCAAAGAAAACGTATGCAGCGCGGAATTATTTGGACCGATAGCCTTGCTGATCAAAACCAGAGACACCGATCAGTCTATTGCACTGGCACAAGCGATGGCCATCCAGCATGGCGCCATATCCTGCGGTGCTTACACGACCGACCCGATTGTAAAAGAAAAAATTGCCGACGCCATGGGGTTGGCCGCCACGCCAGTTTCATTTAACCTCACGGGCGGAATCTACATGAATCAAAATGCTGCGTTTTCGGATTTCCACGTAACGGGAGGGAACCCTTCCGGGAATGCGTCGTTTACGAATCCGGAGTATGTCACGAAACGATTTACGTGGGTAGGGAACAGGGAGCCAGTGAAAACGGTTAATTAGTATCCATTAAATTTAAGCTGTTATAAAAAGCCGTTGCTAAAACTTATCTCACCTTTATTTTGCGAACCGTTCTGGAAAATATTTTAGGAAAAAGTCGCTTCAGGTAAACAGCGAAAACTTCTTTCGCCCCCCCGATATAGACTTCTTCTTTTTTATTTTCGATGGCGCGTATCATTCTTTTTGCAAACACTACTGGCGTCAATCCCTTGGCAGTAGAGGAATCCATTACATTCAATTTCTCACCGGAGCCGGTCAGCGCATTGAGGGTAATGTTGGTTCGGATCCAACCCGGACAGATTATTGTGACATGGATTTTTTTGCTTTCTTTCCATAATTCTGCCCGAAGGGAATCGAAAAAACCATGAAGGGCGTGTTTGGCAGCTGCGTAGCCAGATCGATAAGGCGTTCCAATTTTTCCCATCACGCTGCTGACCGTTACAAAGTGTCCCGATTTGCGTTTGATAAAATAGGGGAGGAGGTATTTGGTCAGCGCAATGGTTCCGAAATAATCCACCTCCATGATCCTCCTGTCCACATCCAGTGTTGTATCCTTCACGAGACCGCGCTGGCTGATGCCACCGTTATTGATCAGTACATCCACATTTCCGAAAATCTGAATTGCGGCCTCCACACTGAGCTTGAGTGTGGCGGGTTCGGATAAATCCAGGGGGAGTATGCGGATATTGGCCTGTGCTTTTTGAAAGCAATTTCCTTTTACGCGTTCGAGTTCTTCTTTTCGGCGGGCAGACAAAATTAACTTTGCTCCTTTTTTGGCCAGTTCGTAAGCCAGCGCTTCGCCAATGCCCGAAGAGGCACCCGTGAGCCAGATGACTTTGTTCTGCAATATTTTTGTCATGCGTCTAGCTATGAACCGGGTTTATTTTTGACAAGCGTTGGTCTTCAGAATAAATCCAAATCGTATAAACGCCCAATGCTGTTCCGAAGGGGAAAGAGAGAAGATGGAGGCAGCCGATAATCAAAGCAAAGGTCATCGCCCAACTTTGTTTTGTCAGGAGACCAATTCCGGCGATAAGACCGGGCAGTGCAAGGAAAATAATAATCACGGCTGGAATATAGCTGGCGAGATTCAGAATCAATTGGAGAACTTCCGTATCAGCAGGTTCAGCCTGGCTAAGGGCGAAAGAAAAAATAGTGTTCATCAACAAGGCGATCAACAACATGGCAAGGGTTTGAAGCGACGCTAAAACGATGAAGAGGATGCCCAATACGCGTTTGTGATTTTCCATGGTTTTGAATTTAGTCAGCAATTTAAATAAAGGAAACTAACTCTTACGATCGTACACGACAAAATCAAACGCAAAAGCATGTCGCTCATCGGCGGGATGGTGCTTCCGGGATGCTTCTTTCCATTGGGAGGTATCAAATTCGGGGAAAAAAGTATCTCCTTTGATCTCGGAGAGAATTTCAGTCAGATAAAGCCGTTGCGCGTAAGGCATTCCCAGGGCATAGATTTCGGCACCGCCGATGATAAATAATTCTGTCTCATTCGCTGCGCGACCCAGTTCGATTCCCTCCTTCACCGAATGGACGACCTGACACGGTGCTGTAAAATGCGGCTGACGCGTAACAACGATGTTGGTCCGGTTTGGAAGGGGTCTGAATTTTTCCGGAATGGAATCGAAATTCTTTCGTCCCATGATCACACAATGCTCCTTGGTGGTTTGCATGAAATATTTCATGTCATCCGGCAAATGCCACGGCAAGTCATTATTCTTGCCGATGACCCGATTCGTTGAAAGTGCGGCGATGAGGGAAATGATCATTGTTACTGAAGGTGGGTCAATAGTCATTGGTCATTAGTAAAATAGAGTAATCGAGATAATTGATTTCCGCACGATCACACAACATTCCCAGCCAAATACTCCCGCACATTCATTCTTCTTTTCCCTTCTGGCTGGAATTCATCAACTGAAATCCATTGATCTGAGGCGCGGATGTAAAGATAGTTTTTTGCCTCGGTGAAAAAATCGCCTGGCGCGCCTTCTTTTTGTAAATTGGTAAAAGAGATTTTAAAGATTTTAAAGATCTTTTTGTGGAGTACTGTCCATGCTGCCGGGTAAGGACTCAATCCCCGCACAAGATTCCGGACTTCCGACGCGGTCTTGCTCCATTGAATTTCGCAGGTTTCTTTAAAAATCTTGGGTGCATGATGGATTTCCCCTGTTTCAGGCTGAGGCAGGGAAGGGGCGTTACCTACTTCGATCGCCCTGACAGTATTAAGAACAAGTTGACCTCCTTTCACCTTCAATCTTTCGTACAACGAACCCACATCATCGGTATCGCGAATCAGCTCCTTTTCCTGAAAGATAATGCTGCCGGTATCAATTTCATGCTTGAGAAAAAATGTAGTCACGCCCGTTTCCTGTTCGCCGTTAATGATTGCCCAGTTGATGGGCGCTGCTCCCCTGTATTGAGGAAGGAGAGAAGCGTGAAGGTTGAATGTTCCCAGGATGGGCATGGCCCAGACGGCCTCGGGCAACATCCGAAATGCAACCACGATCTGGAGATTGGCATGATAGCTTTCTAATTCTGAAAGAAACTCAGGTGATTTCAAATTGGTCGGCTGAAGCACGGATATGCCATGCTTTAAGGCACACCCCTTTATATGGGAGGGTATTAGTTTTTGCCCCCGGCCTTGCGGTTTATCGGGCGCGGTGATGACCGCCACCACGTTGAATTTATTTTCGATCAATATCTCCAGACTGGGCACAGCAAATTCGGGGGTGCCCATAAAGACAATGCGTAAATCGGTCATTCAGAGAAATGAAATTTTGTCTAAAGATGAGAAAATCTAAATCCAAGGTGAAACCTTACTGCGAAGGGATTTAAACTTTTATTTTTGAGCTTCTAATCCCGAAGTTCCCTCCTGAGATACTTTTTGCAAATAGGGCATTCTTTCCACACATGACCCCTGGCCGGACAGTATTCGCGTCCGAAATAAATAATCTGCAAGTGCGCTTTATTCCATTTCTTCTCCGGAATCAGCCGCTTTAGATCCTGCTCAGTTTGCCCCACACTTTTGCCATTGGAAAGTCCCCAGCGATGGGCAAGCCGGTGGATGTGGGTATCCACAGGAAAGGCAGGAATGCCAAACCATTGTGTCATCACCACCGACGCAGTCTTGTGACCTACAGCAGGCAGGGCTTCTAATGCTTCAAAGGTATTGGGAACTTCTCCGTCATATTTCTCTACCAGAATCCTGGACAGCCCTCCAATCCCTTTTGATTTCATGGGAGAAAGGCCACATGGCTTAATGATCTCTCTGATTTCTTCCACAGATAGTTTTATCATGTCAAAAGGATTGTCGGCAAGCTTAAACAAAGCGGGGGTTGTTTTGTTTACACGAACATCCGTGCATTGTGCTGAAAGCAGAACGGAAATCAATAACGTGTAAGCGTCTTTATGATCCAGCGGAATGGCCGGATTTGGATAAAGCTTCGCCAGAATTTTTAAAATGTCCTTTACTTTTTCAGATTGAGTCATGCGATTTCCAGAATCCGGAAGTGAGAATCTATTCAAGGGTACAACAAGTACTTCTCCCGTTTGATTTTATACGCTGCCAAATCCTTCTGCCATGTTTCCCGGATATGATCTTCTGTAAGCCCGTCTTTTATCTGCTGTTTCAAAGCGGTAGTGCCCGCCAGCCGGTCAAAGGAGCCGATAAAGAATTTTTCCTTGTCGGGATAGGCTTTGTAAAACTCTAAGACATACTTCAAGTCCACCTTTTTTTCAACCACCACTTCGCGCAAATCCACCCCATAGCATAATTTATTTTCTTGTGGTGGATGATTGGACACTCCTTTGATGCTCACGGGTGTGAATTGAAATGCCATACTTTTCAGTTCGGGATTTCCCAAGACCTGAAAGGGCATTGGAGTACCGCGCCCTACGCTGATGACCGTTCCTTCCAAAATGCAGATTGATGGATATAATTTGATGGCCTGATCATTCGGCAGATTGGGCGAAGGTCGGATGGGAAGCGAGTAGGCGTCCTCGTGGTTCCAGTTCCTGAGTTTAATGACTTCCAGTAAACATTTTTTTCCATTTTCCAGCCAACCCTCACCATTGATCATTTGCGCGAGCTCGCCTACAGTAAGACCATGGACGATGGGAATAGGATGCATTCCTACAAAAGATTTCAGCGCAGGTTGAAGGACCGGCCCGTCTACATAACCGGCGTTGGGATTTGGACGATCCAGCACAATCAGGCTTTTTCCATTTTCCGCGCAGGCTTCCATCACGAAATGGAGTGTGCTGATATAGGTATAGAATCGGGCTCCCACATCCTGAATATCGAAGACCACAACATCCACATCTGACAATTGCTCCGATGTTGGTTTGTGGTTCTTGCCATAAAGCGATACCAGGCGAATCCCTGTTTTGATATCCATGCTGTCATTCACAACCTCACCATCTGCTGCGGCGCCGCGGAAACCATGTTCGGGAGAGAATATTTTCCGGATATCCAGTTGCAGGCGCTTAAGCGTATCGGCCAGGTGCGTTGTACCGATCGTGGCGGTGTAATTCACCACCAAAGCAATTCGCTTTCCATGCAATTTGGGCACAATCAAATCCAGTTGCGCTGCTCCCACAATGATTTTGCTATCCGCCCAGCCTTGTGAAATGCAGTCAAAACACAAAAGGGTCATCACTAAAAGAATGATGGCAAAAGAAATTCTTTTGGAACAGGTGGGTTTGCAGGGACCATGGCTTCGTGTCACCAGGAATACACTGATCCGATTGCGCTTGTTTTTCAGAATTAACCCCCGGGCTATGGGCCTTGCTATATCCGTCATGAAATCCTATTTTGTACCTTCGTGAAAACCGTTTTAAGTTACCAATAAATTGAACCTGTCCTATTTCATTTCCAAAAGAATAAGTCGCGGACCGGAAGGTGGTTTTTCATCGACAATTCATACGATTGCCATCGCGACCATCGCAGTGGGTTTGGCTGCCAGCATGGCTTCTTTCCTGATCATGGGGGGGTTTCAGGGAACGATCAAAGAAAAAATTTACAGTTTCAGCGCCCACCTTCTTATCACAAAATACACCCTTAACAACTCCATGGAGGAACAACCTTTTGATTTTAATATCGACCTCTATAATCACCCTGAGAAATTCCCATTGGTCGATCATGTGCAGGAATTCAGCCACAAAGCGGGTTTGATCAAAACCAATGATGAAGTACTGGGAATTGTGTTTAAGGGTGTGGGAAGAAGTTTTGATCTCCAGCGCTTTCAGGAAAATCTGGTGCAAGGAAGATTTCTTCATTTTCCTGATTCGGGGTATGCTCATGAAGTATTGCTCAGTCAGGTGATTGCAAATAAACTAAAATTGAAAGTGGGAGATGACCTGATTATTCATTTTTTTCAAAGCCCGCCGCGCTTTAGAAAGCTAAAGGTTGTGGGCCTCTATGAAACTAACCTCTCCGACTACTTCGACAGCAAGGTGATCATGGGTGACATCCGAATGGTGCAGGGGCTAAACGGTTCCCGGGACAGCATTGCCGGTGGACTTCAGATTTATATCAAAGACATCCGCAAAATTGAGGAAGCTACTGCGGCCATCAAGGAAGATCTGGAATACGATCTCTATCCGGAGAAGGCTGGCGACACGTACATTCAGATTTTTGAATGGCTTGGACTGGTCGGCCGGCAGGTCTATATTCTTTTGGGAATTATTCTTACTGTGGTGTGTGTCAACATGATTTCAGTTATTTTAATTCTGGTCATGGAACGCACACACATGATCGGCGTTCTCAAAGCGATGGGAGCCAGTAACAGTTTGATCCGTTTGGTGTTTGTCTACAATGGCATCACCTTGATTTTTAAAGGTTTGTTGTATGGAAATATCTTAGGGTTAGGACTTTGCTACTTCCAATACAAATTTCATTTTGTTAAACTCAACGCCCACGATTATTACATGAGCTATGTGCCCATTGGCTGGAACTGGGAGATTGTTCTCCTGCTCAATGTTTTGGTCTTTGGGGTGGTGACGCTCGTACTGCTGTTACCCACGGCCATTGTATCCAGGATTAGTCCAATCAAGGCAATCCGGTTTGATTGATTGGATTATACAGATTTTCAACTACAGATTATATGGATTGTTCAGATTGGCTCAAGATTATTTATGAGCTGGTTGCAACAAAATATCGTTCAGCCATCAAGCCTAATCAAAATGGATAATTGGAAATAAGTGAGGAATTAATATTGAAGTTTTTAAAATTTGGCGTGGTCGGATCCAGTGGAGTGATCATTGACTTTCTGATCACTTATTTGCTAAAAGAAAAAGCACGGATCAATAAATTTGGAGCCAACAGTATTGGATTTACGATAGCGGCTACGAGCAACTACATTTTCAACCGCATTTGGACATTCCAGAGTTCCCATCCGGAGATTTTCATGCAGTTCACAAAATTCATTGTGATTTCATTGTTTGGACTTGCGCTGAGTAACCTTTTGATTTGGGCTTTGCACGACAGGCGCAAGATGAATTTTTATCTGGTGAAGTTGATTTCAGTCGGACTGGTTATTGTCTGGAATTTCACCCTGAATTACCTCTATACTTTTGCTGTGACGCAATAAGGTCTAAGCCTTGACTTTATTTTGTGGGTATTTTTTAAACCAGCTTTGTATGGTCATCTGCATAACACCGAAGAGTGCCTCCTTAAAAATTCCGGAAGAGAGTTTGGATTGGCCGCGTGTGCGCTCGGTGAAAATAATGGGCACTTCGGTAAGGTTAAATCCGTACTTCCAGGCCAGGAATTTCATTTCAATCTGGAAGGCATAGCCTACAAATTTAATTTTATCGAGCGGAATGATTTCCAATACCTTACGGCGATAGCACACAAAGCCGGCAGTAGTGTCGCGTATGCTCATACCCGTAATCATTCTGACATAGGAGCTGGCAAAATAGGATAGAAGTACGCGGCTGATGGGCCAGTTCACCACATTTACCCCGGTGACATAACGGGAGCCAATGGATAGGTCACCGTCACCCTCGGCGCAAGCGAGATAGAGGCGCACTAAATCTTTTGGGTCATGAGAGAAATCGGCATCCATCTCGAGGATATAATCATAACCCTTTGCCAGGGCATAGTGGAAGCCGGCGATATAGGCCGTACCCAATCCCTGTTTACCTTGTCGCTGAATCAAATGAAGCCGGATGCCTTTGGAATTGTAGTTCATTTGAAGGTCTTTGACGATTTCAGCCGTTCCATCTGGGGAGTTGTCATCCACAATCAGCATATCAAAATCCTTTGGGAGATTGAATGCTGCTTCAACGATCTGGGAAATGTTTTCCTTCTCGTTGTAAGTGGGAATAATGACAATAGCGTTGTTCAACGTAGCCTTGGGTTGTGAGCAAAACTAAAAAAAACCAAGGTTTAAACAACCTGTGAACCGGAGACTTATCAATAAATCTCAATTCCAATTATCCCCATTCGAGGGAAAAACCTATTTTGTAGAATA
This sequence comes from Bacteroidia bacterium, assembly GCA_043785125.1. Classification (GTDB taxonomy): domain Bacteria; phylum Bacteroidota; class Bacteroidia; order Cytophagales; family Cyclobacteriaceae; genus ELB16-189. The sequence continues at coordinate 10,888 of JAYVXP010000093.1, read as the reverse complement.
ATAGTTGGGTATGGCAAAAAAGTGCGTGTTTCTTGACCGAGATGGTGTTTTGAATAAAGACAATGTGGACTTTTCCTACCGGTTATCCCGGTTTCATATTATCGTGGGGGTAACGGAAGCGCTGTATCAATTGAAGAAGTCAGGCTATTTATTGGTCGTGGTTACCAACCAATCCGGAATAGCGCAAAAGATTTATACACTCCGCCAGATGGAGATTTGTCACATTTTTTTGCAGGATGCGTGCGAGCATGTGATCGATCACATCTATTTTTCACCCTACCATCCTTCCGTCACGGCATCGTTGGCGAGAAAACCGGGTACCCTCCTGTTTGAAAAGGCCGTTGCCAAATTTGATATTGACCTGAAGCAATCCTGGATGATCGGCGATCGGGGAAGAGACATCATTCCGGCGCGTTCAATGGGAATGAGAACCATTCAAATTGGAGATGAAATTGAAAAAGAGAATCGGGGAGATTTTAGAGTGAAGAACCTGAGTGAAGCCGCTCAAGTGATTCTAAGCTAAGGTATACTTAATTCTTATTACCTTTAAAACTTAAACTCAATCTGAAATTCAAATCCTACTCCCATGAAGAAATTGATTTCGTTCTTTCTTGTGCTGTTTGCTTTAACAGCCCATGCGCAGAATTTTGAAGGGACCATCAAATGGTCGATGAAAATGGATCTCGATCCGGCAACGAAGGCGAAAATGGATGATGCCCAAAAGAAGATGAAAGACCCCGCTACGCAGGCGCAGATGAAGCTGATGCAAGACAAAATGAATGATCCGCAAATGAAGGCCATGATGGATGCCAACCCCCAAATGAAAGCGCAAATGGAAAGTGCGATGAAAATGATACAAGGTGGCAGTATCGGTGACATGATCCCCAAGGGATTTACCATCCGGCTGAAGGGGCAAAATATCCTGACCACGATGGACGGAGGTGTGATGGCCATGGAAATCCTATACCTGAAGGACAAGGACCAGGCTTATCAACTTGACCGGCAGAATAAAACGTACAGTCCGATGATGACCGGAAATCGTCCGGTTCAGGCGTCCTCTTCAACGGCACCTAAAGTGACCAAGACTTCGGAGACAGCCAAGATTCTTAATTACACCTGTACCAAATATCTGGTTGACATCACCGAAGGAGATCGCACCATCCACCAATCGATCTGGGCCACGACCGAAATCAAGGATATTGATTTAAAGGGTTTGGCAAAGCAACGGATGGGCCGTGGTCAGTCCTTTTTTCATGAAGGCATTGATGGTTTTCCGCTGCGTGTTGCATCAAATATGACCGAAGGGAATGTCACTATGGAGGTAACAGAAATTAAAAAGGAAAGTTTAAATGCGGCTGACTTCAGCCTCCCGGCAGATTTCAAGGAAACACAGGGGATGTTTGGGAAATAAAAAAGTTTAAAGTTTATGGTTTAAGGTCCAAGTCATAGAGTATGAATCGTCCTTGCAAGCTTGCCTACAACATACGGGGTTGAACTTTGGACCTTAAACCCTGGACCCTAAACTATTTATACCCCAACAACTGCAACATACTATCGCTGGTCTGCTCGCCGGCGAAAAGTTTGGTTGTGATTTCTCCATCTTCATTCCTGTCCACAATCACGTGTTTTGGCGCTGGAATAAGACAATGTTGAATGCCACCGTAGCCGCCCAAAGATTCCTGGTAAGCTCCCGTGTGGAAGAAGCCGATATATAACCGTTCTTCGTCGTTGATCATCGGCATAAATACTTCTCCGGTGTGCGACTCCGAATTGTAATAATCCATGCTGTCGCAGGTAAGTCCTCCGATATTCACCTTATGGTACGGGTCATCCCACTTGTTTACTGCCAGCAAGATGTATTTCTGATTCAATCCCCAGGCATCGGGAAGGTTGGTAATAAACGAGCCGTCAATCATATACCAGAGCTCCTTGTCATTCTGTAACTTCTGGTCGACAATGGAATACAAGACCGCCCCGCTCTCTCCGACAGTATAACTTCCAAATTCCGTAAAAATATTGGGCACCGGTACATTGCTCTTATCGCAAATCCATTTGATGTTCTCCACAATCTGCTCGATCATGTATTTGTAATCGTACTGAAAGGTGAGGGAAGTCTTGATCGGAAAACCACCACCGATGTCGATGGAATCCAACGTCGGGCAAATTTTCTTCAGCTCGCAATATTTGAAAATAAAGCGGCTGAGTTCGCTCCAGTAATACGCGGTGTCTTTAATGCCGGTATTAATAAAGAAGTGAAGCATCTTCAACGTTGCTTTCTTGCTGGATTCAATTTTGTCCTTGTATAGCGGAACAATGTCGCTGTAGCGGATGCCCAGTCTGGAAGTATAAAATTCAAAATTCGGTTCTTCATCGGAGGCAACACGGATGCCAACTTGAAAAGGCTTGTCGACTTTTTGTTCGTAAATGTCGATCTCACTCAACGTATCCAATATCGGCAGGCAATTGAAATTTTCGTTAAGGAGTTCGGAGATGTATTGAGTGTACAACGGCATCTTAAAGCCATTGCATAAGATGAAGGTTTCTTTGGTAATTTTTCCGCGTTCGTACAGGCTGCGCACAATCGGAATGTCAAAAGAAGAAGATGTTTCGAGGTGAACATTATTTTTCAACGCTTCTTCGGTGACAAAGGAAAAATGAGATGATTTGGAACAATAGCAATAGGTGTAAGAGCCATTATACTTCATCTTTTCAATGGCCTTATTGAAGGTAGCCTGAACAAAACGGATGTTCTCGCTGATGCGGGGCAAGTAGGTAAGTTTCAGCGGGGTGCCGTACTGTTTGATGATGTCCATCAATGGCACATCATTGAAAAGTAATTCGTGTTCCCATACCTTAAATTCCTCCTGGGGGAACTCAAAGGTTTGTTCGATCAGTTCACGGTAACTTTTCATCTCATTCGATTGGGATTTAAAGGGTGCAATATTGGGATAAATTTGCCATCTTTGCAATACAAATGGTTAAGCGCTTTTCACGTATAGAATCCCCGAAATTTCACCCCTTGCCCGATTTTTAGCGGGCATATTAACCGCATTTGCCCTTTAATTTCAGGGGTTTGATCATTTGCTTAGCGTCCCAAATTGCAATTCCTGTGAAAGAGAGAGAGATAAAGATTATTGAAGTGAAGTCAGAAATCGGCGCCGGTACCCGCGGAGCCAGTCTGGGTGTGGAGGCAATGAAAATTGCGAGCCTTGATCTGAAGTCCGATTTATTCCGCCAATACGATTCCGTGGAGGTTGAAAATGTGAATGAATTGCTCTTTGACGGGGCCAAACACGCCTATGCGAAATTTATTGACGGCGTTCTGATCATGGAAGAGCGTGTGTGTCTGGAGGTATACGAAACCATTTTTGATGAGTTTTTTCCGCTGATAATGGCCGGTGATCACAGCACCTCCTACGGCACCATCAGTGGGATCAAGAAGGCCAACCCCAAGAAGCGCTTGGGTGTTGTTTGGATCGATGCCCACGCCGATATTCACACTCCTTACACCACCCCGTCGGGCAACATGCATGGTATGGCGTTGTCCATGGCGTGTGACATTGATAACCTGGAGTGCAAGGTGAATGACCCAAAAGGTGAGACAATTGAATATTGGGAAGAAATTATGAATGTGGGCTTACCCGGTCAGAAAATTTACCCAGAGGATATCGTTTACATTGCTGTGCGCGACTTAGAAAAACCCGAGAACTATCTTCTTAATAAATACGGCATGGGGTTTATCACCACAGAGGAGGTAAAGAAAGGTGGCGCCGTGAAGGCTGCCGAAGACGCACTAAAGATGCTGGATCACTGTGATTTGATTTATGTTTCATTTGATGTGGACAGCATTGATTCACGTTTCTCTACCGGCACGGGTACACCTGTACCAAACGGACTCACCGTAGAAGAAGCAAAGACACTTAATGTAGAGCTGGCCAAAAGTCCGAAAGTCTGTGCCTGGGAAATTGCCGAAGTAAACCCCACCCTGGATACAGAAAATCGGATGGCCGAAAGCGCTTTTGAAATTATGGAAGCAACGGCCAAATCGATTGTGAGCAGACCAGTGATGGCAGAATAGTCGGTATTGGTAATCCATTAGATTAACGGTATTCGTAAATGATACATAATATCCATTTACTGATTACCCTCACTGATTACCGACACTCCCTTAGGGCTTAAACTCCCAAACTTCCACCGTCGATTTTTTCACCACAACCATACGCTCATCGGTAAGAAGGACAAACTGTGCCAATGGGTCTGTCTTGAGCTCTCGCTGCTCTTCCGAATACAGATCGAAGAGTTTTATCTTTCCGTTTTCCAGATAATAGATTTCCTGTCCCAGAAAACCCAAATAGCTTAAGTTCTTGATTTGAAATGTACGGATCGGCTTCCCTGTCACCGATAGCATCTCTATACCGGTCTGCTGATCAATCAAAAAGAGTTGGTTTTGGTATTCGCGCAGAAAGGTAAAGTTTGGCTTTACAGCCGGAATCAATTTTATATTCATCTCCAGCAATACGCGTGTGGATTTGGAGTCGACCTTCTTGAGTGAAAAGTCAGCCTCATCCAGCAGCCAGTAATTGCCATTGGGGGTGGGACTCGCCAGGATGGGCCGGATAGCGAGGGAAGGGTCAAGCGATATTTTTTCGATTTGAACGAGGGAATGGTCTAGTATTAAGATTTGTTGATGCTCCTGACCGTAAACGAAGATTCGGAGTGGATTCCAGGGCTCCAGTAGCGTCATCGCCACGGAATCCGGATTGCGGAATTCATGCATAAAGTTTCCATCGGTATCGTATTTCTTGATGGATGCTTTTTTGAAGACGAGGTAAAAGTTGCCGAGACGGTCAATGGAAACGCTGCTGACTTCTTGTATCGGAAAATTCTTTAGTTTCCTTATCGGTACTTGTGCGAAGCTGGATTCCATCCCACCCGCAACAAAATAAACTAGTAATAAGAGCGATATGAACAGACTTCTTTGGGAATGGTTGGGCAAATGCAGTACACCAACTTGACGTCTTGGTGTATTGGCGGCGAAATAACAGTATATCATTTCGGTGAAGAATCAAATGTTTTCAATTTCACCTGCTTTCCGTCATACAGAGCATAGGTATTAGAGTGAACCCACTCGCCCGTGTTGATGTATCGGCTGTTTGAGCCCACGGGTAAATCCAGCGGTAAATGTCGATGACCGAAAATATAGAAATCATGGTGCACAGATTTTTCCAGTTCCTTGCAATAGGAGAGGAGGTATTCTTTTTCCTCGCCTTGAAATTTTTCCTCCAACTTCATGTTGCTGATCCGACTTTTGCGGCTCCAATATTGCGCAATGCTCATGCCAAGATTCGGGTGGAGCCTGGCAAAGAGCCATTGGCAAAGGGTGCTATTAAAAATTTTCTTAAGGATTTTATACGTATTATCATTAGGACCCAATCCGTCGCCATGTCCAATGAGTAAAGTCTGATTATTAATTTTCAAAGTCAACGGCTCGCGGTAAACGGGGATACCGAGCTCTTGTGGGAAGTAGTCAAACATCCACATGTCGTGATTACCGGTGAAAAAATAGACCGGCAATCCGGCATCGCGCAATTCCGCCAGCTTTCCTTGCAATCGGATAAAACCTTTGGGGATTGCCTTGGTGTACTCAAACCAGAAATCAAAAATGTCTCCCATCAGGTAAATGGAATGCGCGCTTTCTTTAACCTGATCCAGCCACCGGACGACCAATTTTTCACGGATCAAACTGGTTGCATGATCGGGCACCCCCAGGTGGAAATCCGAGGCGAAATAGATTTTTTTTCCAGGCGGCAACGTTTCACTGATCTCGCTCATGATCGAAAAATACGAAGAAGTTTTCCAAATTCATTGACAGGCACTACTGGCTATCATTCCTTTCGGCAAGTATGGTTTTCGCGATGATCCCAATGAACTTGCTCATATCAAAAAAAAATCAGGCGCGTTTGCGTCTGATTTGTGAGAGTGTTATCGCTTAGCGCGATTTTAATATGGAGATTATTTGGCAACGTCTCCTGTAACTTCCTTTGGTGGTTCAGGGGTTATTTCAGAAACGGGGGCCGCGGGTTCTTCTTTTATCACAGGGGTGCCGTTCGTAAATTTCTCATATGTGGTTTGACCTGCAAAGGGCCGTTTTCCAATCAAGCGCTCCAAATCCGCCTGGAAAAGAATCTCTTTTTCCAAAAGCTCCTTGGCGATGACCTCCAGGTGATCACGGTGGTCCTCCAACAATTTTTTGGTGCGCTCATAGGCTGTATCGATAATCTTCTTAGCCTCTCTATCAATTTTTTCTGAGGTAGCTTCAGAATAGGGTTTATTAAACGCGTATTCAGTTTGCTTGGAATCAAAGAAAGACATGTTGCCGATTTCTTTGTTCATGCCATACACGGTCACCATGCTGTAGGCCATCTTGGTAATTCGTTCCAGATCGCTTAATGCTCCAGTAGAGATTTTACCAAAAACAATTTCCTCAGAGGCCCTTCCGCCAAAAGTCATTGACATTTCGTCCATCAGTTGTTCTGTCTGATAGAGAAATTGTTCCTTCGGCAAGTATTGGGCATATCCCAGGGCTGCGATTCCGCGCGGTACGATGCTTACCTTGACCAGTGGATCGGCGTGTTCCAGATACCAACCCGCAACAGCATGACCCGCTTCATGGTAAGCCACTATTTTTTTCTCCTCAGGAGAGATGATTTTTGTTTTCTTTTCAAGTCCTCCGATCACACGGTCAATGGCATCCTGAAAGTCGAGCATGTCCACTTCTTTCTTGTCCTTACGGGCGGCGATCAGTGCCGCTTCATTGCAGACGTTTGCAATTTCTGCTCCTGCAAAACCAGGAGTTTGGGCCGCCAGCTTTTTGGTATCAACGTCCTTGCCAATTTTGACAGGCTTCAAGTGCACCTTGAAAATATGTTCTCGTCCTGCGATGTCCGGTTTGTCAATACTGATCTGCCTATCAAATCGACCCGGCCGCATCAGAGCGGAATCCAGTACATCGGGTCGGTTTGTAGCGGCAAGAATAATCACACCGCTGTCGGTAGCAAAACCATCCATTTCAACCAGCAATGAGTTCAGTGTATTTTCACGTTCATCATTGGCACCGGGCATTTGTCCCCGTCCACGCGAACGACCAATCGCATCAATTTCATCAATGAATACGATACACGGCGCTTTTTCTTTGGCTTGCTTAAACAAGTCGCGCACACGTGCCGCACCAACACCTACAAACATTTCAACAAAATCCGATCCCGACAAGGAGAAGAAAGGAACACCAGCTTCACCAGCCACTGCTTTCGCCAGCAATGTTTTCCCTGTTCCGGGAGGGCCGATCAATAATGCTCCTTTCGGAATTTTTCCGCCAAGTCTGGTAAACTTGCCGGGGGTCTTGAGAAAATCTACAATCTCTTTCACTTCCTCCTTCGCTTCGTCCAATCCGGCGACATCCTCAAACGTGATCTTTACTTTATTCTCAGCATCAAATAAGGCCGCTTTGGATTTTCCGATATTAAATATTTGCCCACCTGGGCCACCGCCACCGGTCATCCGGCGCATCAGAATCCAGAATCCGAATACGAGCATAAATAGAAAAGCGACATTCCAAAAGATACTGGTGTAATCACTTCTTTCTTCATATTGCAGGTCAATCTGATCAGCACGTGGAATGTTTTTGTTGAGCTCCTCATATTTATCCTGAAACTTGTCGATTGATCCGATTTTATATTTGTAATGAGGCCCGTTAGCATTTAAGCCGAGCGGACTGCTTTTTTCTAATTCTTGTTTGTAAGCCGCATTCTGGAGCGCTTCTGTTTTAAGCGTAATCTCCACCAGTTCCTGATTCTTGATCAACACCAATTTCTTGATATCCCTACGCTGGACCATGTCTTCAAAGCGACTGGATCTGACTTCCACCAGATCGCCCGTCCTGAAAAACTGGGTGACCCCTAAAATAACGACCACCAGACCAAGGATGATCCACATCTGGTAATTGGGCCTGGGTCCACGGGGGGGTATAATTTTCTTTTCCTTGTCTGCCATTCTGCTTTGCGAATTACGTTTGAATAACGTGGTTTACTTCAATTGGTTCACTAATCCTCTATTTCGGTGATTTCAGCGTCACCCCATAGTTTCTCCAGGGCATAAAATTGACGCCGGTCTTTGCGGAATACATGGGCTACTACATTGATATAGTCGAGAAGTATCCACTCTTTATTGTTTTTTCCTTCGCTATACCAGGGATTTTCCTTTAGGGTTTTGTAAACCTCCTCGTCAATGGAGGCTGCAATGGCATCCAGTTGTTTGTCTGAATTTCCGGAACACAACACAAAAAAGTCGGCCACCGCGTTTTTTACTTTTCTTAAGTCCATTACAACGATTTGGGTCGCCTTTTTCTCTTGCATCCCCTTGGCAATCGTCATGCTAAGTTTTTCGGATTCCGGCTTCTTTTTTTTGGCCATTAACTATCTTCGTTCTTTTAATGCGTTCAACCTGCAAAGCTAACCAAAAATACGGTGTATAAAATTCCAGAGAATACGCTTTTCACCGGCAAAAACTTGGTTTATGTACCCCAATGTCATTCCACAAATGTCCTGGCCGCTGAACTGGGTCAGAAGATTGAAACACCGGACGGCACCCTCGTCATTACTGATCATCAGACATCGGGCCGAGGCCAGCGTGGGAATAAATGGGAGTCGCAACCGGGCAAAAACCTCACTTTTTCATTGATCTTCAAACCTTTTTTCCTCGCTGTAAAAGATCAATTCAAACTCAATGAGGCTGTATCCAACGGCATTGCAGACTACGTAACAAAGAAAGTAGCGGAAAAGGTCCATATCAAATGGCCCAATGACATTCTTGTCCAGGACAAAAAAATTTGTGGAATGCTGATTGAGAACCATCTCAGCGGAGAGGAAATTATTTATTCCGTCGTGGGGATTGGACTCAATGTTAATCAACTCTTTTTTCCTCATCTACAGGCAGGTTCTCTCAAAGCCTGCACAGGAATGGAATATGAATTGGCACATGAGCTGACGGAATTACTCGGTGAAGTGGAAGCGCGTTATCTCCAGCTCAGAAGGGGCAGCCTGAGTGGGCTGGAAGAAAGTTATTTACAAAGGCTTTACCGCAAAGATGAGATCCACTCTTTCAGTGCGGAGGGGAAAGTATTTGATGGCATGATCACCGGGGTCAGTGACGCGGGTCAACTGCAGATGAATATCGGAGCGGAGACGCGGTTGTTTGGCGTGAAGGAAGTGACGTTCTTGTAATGGGTTGTTTACAATTCTTTTCCTTTCTGTTTGAACCCGATCTTACGCATGGGTTCGGTCGGTGGATTTAATAATTCTTGTCAGGACTTGAAAATAATCTGCATTTCCTTTTCGTGCTTGTTCAATTTTTTGTCATGTTTCAATATCCGGCGCTCCATTTGTTCCAGTTTCAAATAAAATATCTTTGTTGGTGAGCAGTATTTCACGCATTCTGGTAAACACCCTGATTATCCGGATATTCACTTCTATGGCTGTTTCACTATTCAAAACGCTGGATAACATTGCTACTCCTTGTTCTGTAATACATTCGGTAATTTTCTCCATCTTTTCTGTATTGGATATCGCATTTTGCGACTTCCAATCTGATTTTATGTTCCCGTTGACAGAACACGAGTTAAGTCTTATTTTTGTTACAGATGGAGCCCGGATATGGACAAGTTGGTATTTTTATAAACAGGAGGCTCCGGTGGAGCCATAGGGGAAGTAATCATTTTCCACCTTTGACTTTCCTCGGACAACCTTAAATTCTAAATCAGTGAATCTGTGGCTTTTCTTTTTGCCGCCACAAAACTATTTCACCATAAAACTTACCGATCCTGTTTAATCCCTGGCTGAGACTTCCGGATCAGCATATAATTCTGAATTTTAGAACTCCAGTGATACCCCAACGAAAAGGGCAGTGGTAATTTGTCTTTTGACGCCTTGTAAGCAGAATCCAGATCGGCCTGATAGGTGTAAGCGCCAAAGTCTTTTACCGGTTTGGTGTATTCACCGTAGAGCTGGACATTCATGTCCAATTTGTTCTTGAAGGCTTTGAACGGCACACCGGTGTCGTCCTGAAAAAGACTTTCGGTATGGTCCAGAATAAGCGATCTCATTTGCGTAAAATCTGTGTTATGCATCAGATAGGACGCAGACTTCACAAACGTATTGAAGTGACCTCGATTCATAACAAATTTTACGAACTCCGGTTTTTTCTTCAGGCCTCCATTGGAAATGTCGATGCTGAAATAATAAAGTGTTTTGATTTGCAGCGTGATTGTGTTTCGAATCTTCAACTTCACGCCCCGCACTTTTTGCGAGCTCAACTGTCCGGCTTTAACCACAGTTTCTTCACCGTTGGAATCCAGGGTGATAAACTGCTGCTCCAATAATTCATGCCCCGATCTTTCGATAAAGAAATAAAGCGGTGGGAGCACGCCCCGGATTTGTTTGAGATCTTTCATCATGTGCGTGGTGATAAAATAACTCTTATAAAAAATATCGCGCAAGGAGTGGTTGAGACTATCCAGAAACTGGTCCCGTGCTTTTACTTTAACGGAATCCAGCGGGGGGATGGGTACGATGGGCTCCAGCGCGGCCAGAATGTATTCTTTGGTTTCTGGATACAAATAAAAGGCGTGTAGAAAATCGGGACCCGAGAAAGGATAGAACAAGGTTAGCGTGTCGTTCTTGGATTTTGAAAATGTGGTTTGCTCCCATTCTTTCATCTTACCCAGGCGTTTGGCAAACATATTCTTCCAACTGGTGTCGATGGAAGTTTGATAGTCCATCCAATACTTGTCCGTCTGCAAAACTGAATAAGAATTGTTGGCGAGCTGCGGCATGCC
>JAYVXP010000092.1:0-6425 GCA_043785125.1 Bacteroidia bacterium | reverse complement strand
TTCCCTACCCGACAATATTCCTGTTGAAATTGAAGCTTTATTTGAACTTCTTTAATTTTTATGGATCAGAAAATAATTTGCTTTGGGGAATTGATGATGCGGTTAAACACCCCATCTCACCAGCGTTTTTCGCAGGCCGAGACACTGGAGGTCTTTTATGGCGGATCTGAAGCCAACGTGAGCGTCCTGCTGTCCAGATTGGGAACACCCTCCGCTTTTGTTACACAGTTTCCGGAAAATGATCTGGGCACGACCGCGCTGGAATCGATTCGGAAACACGGCGTGGAGACATCCTCTATTCTGCGTGGTGGCGATCGTCTCGGTTTGTATTTTACAGAGACCAGCAATTCCCTTCGACCATCAAAAGTCATCTATGACCGAAATGACTCGTCATTTGCAACCCTGGAACCAGGGCAAATTCCATGGTCGGCCATTTTTGAAGATGCTACCTGGTATCATTGGTCTGGCATAGCCGCAGCCGTTTCTTCCAGTGCTTCGGCTGTGTGTCTTGAAGCATTAAAGGCTGCTAAAAAAGCGAGCGTAAAAATATCCGCTGATTTAAACTACCGCAGCACCTTGTGGAAATATGGCAAACATCCAGCCGATGTAATGCCCGAACTATTATCGTATTGCGATGTCATCACCGGTGACATCGATACCGCTGAAATCTATTTCGGAATCAAAATCGATCAGTCAGTCTCCAAAGAACATGCTTTAAAAGAGTGCGGCCAAAAACTGAAAGAAAAACTACCCGCATTGGAGTTGTTGGCCATGAGCTTCCGGGAAATGAAAGATTCCGGCAGCCAGCTTTATTCCGGCGTGTTAATCCGCGATAATGAATTGTATTTTTCCAAAGTCAGGGAATTTACGAGTATCGTCGAACGGATTGGTAGCGGCGATGCTTTTATGGCCGGACTCATTCACGCATTAGTCGAACAGTTTCCCCATCAGCAGGCAATCGATTTTGCTGTCGCTGCTGGCGCTCTGAAGCATTCTATTCCCGGTGAGTTTGCTATTCTTTCCAGGGCAGAAATTGATAATTTCCTTGCCCATGGAAACGCCAAAGGAAAAATAATCCGGTAAATTTGCCCCATGAAACATTACTCACGTCACGAAATCAATCAACTCATTTCAGACTATTCCCTCCTTCCTCTTTTTAATCCGGATGACCTGGAGGTCTGCAAACATGTAGTGAGAGCCGCCTACGACGGTGGTGTTCGTTTATTCGAATGTACCAACCGGTCGGCCAATGCACTCTCCATCTTTTCGCAACTCGTTCCTTTTGTTCTCGAAAATATGCCTGGCATGGTGCTTGGAGCCGGAACCATTATGAACGAAACTTCCGCACAGGAATTTCATCACGCCGGGGCTCAATTTATCGTTTCGCCGGTGATTAGTCAGGATGTCGCCGACTACTGCAAAAAAAGTGACCTCTTTTGGTGCCCAGGCGCTACTACTTTGAATGAAATTATCCATGCCCAAAATATGGGCGCTGACCTGGTAAAGATTTTTCCCGCCAATTTTGCAGGCGGACCGGAATTCGTCAAAGCCATTAAGGCCCCTTGCCCATGGATCAGGGTGATGCCTACCGGAGGGGTTGACGGGTCAGAACAAAATCTCCGCGATTGGTTTGAGGCCGGGGTTGTAGCCGTGGGTATTGGATCTCAGTTATTCAAAAAAGAAATCCTCGCTTCGCGCGATTATCAAACCATCACAACTAAAACAAAACAAATTGTGGATACCATCCATTCCATCAAAGCAAAGTCAAAATAAGTGTCACGTCATGAAGAATTGGTACACGATTGATAATATTGGGGAAATCGATACACCCGCGCTGGTCGTCTATCCCGACCGTATAAAAGAAAACATCCGGATACTGAAAAGTTTTTTGCCGGATACCCTACGCCTTCGTCCTCACGTCAAAACACACAAATCTCCGGAAATTACAAAACTGCTTATCGAAGCCGGCATTGACCAATTCAAATGCGCCACCATTGCTGAAGCAGAGATGCTGGCCCAGACCGGTGTTAAAGATGTGTTGTTGGCCTATCAACCCGTTGGTCCAAAAGCCGTAAGACTTCTTGCGCTGGTAGAGCAATTTAAATCTACTGCGTTCGCGTGCCTCATTGACAATGTTGAAACCGCGAAACACATTTCGGATCTCTTTCAACATGCAAATAGAAAAATATCGATATTCATTGATCTGAATGTGGGTATGAACCGAACCGGAATTATTCCGGAGAAGGCCCTTCAACTTTATCAGGATTGTCAGCCCCTTGGCGGAATTGAATTCATGGGTTTCCACGCCTATGACGGTCACATTCACGACCATGACTTTGAACTTCGGAAGAAGCAATGCGATGAAGGCTTTTCGAGGGTGGAAATTCTTCAACGTGACATGCTAAGAATCCATCGTGCCCCTATTACGATTATTGCCGGTGGTACCCCCACGTTTCCGATTCATGCGAAAAGAAAAGACGTTGTGTGCAGTCCGGGAACCTTTATCTATTGGGATATCGGCTATTACAATACACTCAAAGAACAACCTTTTCTCTTTGGTGCACTGGTCATCACCCGTGTTATTTCCAAACCTACGGAAGACACCTTGTGCCTTGATCTGGGACACAAGGCCATCGCGTCCGAAAACCCGCTGGCGAACCGGGTTTCCTTTTTAAATGCGCCAGCTTTAGAGCCGATCGGCCACAGTGAAGAACACATGGTGGTGCGCGCGGGGAAAAATAATACTTACCAGGTTGGGGATGTCCTCTATGGGGTCCCCTTTCATATTTGCCCTACCGTGGCGCTGCATGACCGCGCCGTAGTGGTGGAAAATAAGCGAGCAGGTGAAAAATGGAATAATCTTTCCCGAAACCGATCTATCTCAATTTGAGTTAAGACACAAAAAAAGACTTTTTTATTACTTTTAGCCCTATTTTTGCTGTAGGTCTCTGCGAGAACAAATTTTGGGGCTTTCTCGTTGTAGGCACAAGCAATCCGCTTCATGAAGAAAAAAGCAATCATTTTTGTTAGCATCGTTTTGTCCTGTGCGATACTCTCGTTTACCCCTCCCGCTGAAAGGTATTTCGAAATCGCCAAGAACCTCGACATTTTTGCCTCACTGTTTAAGGAAGTCAACGCACTGTATGTAGATGAAATCAATCCCAACAAGCTGGTGCGAACGGGCATTGACGCCATGCTCAACTCGCTCGATCCATATACAAATTATATTTCTGAGGATGAGATAGAGGACTACAACACCATGAACACCGGACAATATGGTGGCATTGGAGCCCTGACCCGCGAGATGGGTCACCGGATTGTTGTGACCATGGTCTATGAAGGCTATCCGGCACAAAAAAACGGATTGAAAATCGGTGATGAGGTGGTAAGCATGGATAATATTGAACTGGCCAAACTTTCTCCGGAGGAAGCCAATCACCTGATGCGCGGGCAAGTGGGAACGCCATTGAAGCTTGCCATACGCAGGTTGGGTGAACCCGGACTCACTCAAATGGAATTCAGGCGCGAAAAAATAAAAGTAAGCAACGTACCCTATTCCGGAATGATCACCCCGGATATCGGATACGTGCAACTATCCGATTTTACCCACGAGGCTGGCAGAGAAGTTAAAAATGCGGTAGTCAGTTTAAAAGAAAAAGGTGCTAAAAAAATTATCCTCGACTTACGGGGTAATCCGGGTGGTTTGCTTTTTGAGGCGGTCAATATCTGCAACATTTTTCTACCCAAGGGAAAAACCGTGGTGACCACAAAAGGTAAGACAGAGAACAGCAACATGACGTATGAGACCTTAAGCCCCGCACTAGACATTGAAATTCAATTGGCTGTGCTGATCAATCGCGGAAGCGCTTCGGCCTCCGAAATTGTAGCCGGAACAATTCAGGATTATGACCGCGGATTGGTTATTGGCGAAAAATCTTTTGGTAAGGGACTTGTCCAATTAAGCAGGCCCCTTTCCTATAAATCACAAGTAAAAATCACGACCGCTAAATATTACACCCCCACCGGCCGATGCATTCAGGTGTTGGATTACAGTCATCGCCGCGCAGATGGCAGCGTTGGCTCCATTCCGGATTCTTTAAAAAAAGAATTCAAGACCAGCCGCGGAAGAATCGTTTTTGATGGCGGTGGGATTGATCCGGATATCAAAGTGCCTGGGCAGGAAGCCGCAGCGATCTCTCAAGTCGTGCACGCCCGTGGATTCCTGTTTGATTATGCCACGCTCTACGCCAGCAAGCATTTATCCATTGCTCCCGCGAGAGCTTTCAGTCTGACTGAAGCCGAGTACCAGGAATTTATCACCTGGATGAAAGGCAAGGAGTACACATTTCACTCCAAAGCCGAAGCAGCGTTGAGCGGCTTTGCGGAAGAAGCAAAAAAAGAACGCTACTATAATGAACTCAAACCACAGCTTGATCTCATTCAGGTGAGACTGGATGAGAACCGCAAGAGCGAGCTCAATACTTTCAAAGATCAGATCAAGATGATGCTGGAAGAGGAGATTGTGACGCGTTATTATCTGGAGAAAGGAGCCGTTGAAGTCGGGTTTAAAAATGATCCCGATCTCAAAGGCGCTGTCGAAGCACTGAACGATCAGCCTCAATACAAAAAGATTCTCAATCTGCCTTAATGAAATGAACTGGAAGGTGTGGCGCAAATCGAAAAAGTGGCTCATTGGCATTTCGATTTTTTTTGGCTTGGTTATTTTAATGGATTCCTGCATGCAGTTCCGACTCAGCAATACAGAAATCGACCGGTTTTTTGCTACGAAGAATAAAAAAGGGAGTCTCCACAACTATCCTGTTGGAAAAAACCGAATTATAAACTATGTAAAAGTGGGAGATGAAAATCTTCCACTTGTAATCTTTGTGCATGGATCTCCCGGTTCTCTGAGCGCCTTTATCGACTTCATGGCCGACACGGTATTATTAAAGCGGGCGCAATTAATTACCGTAGATCGTCCGGGATTTGGAGCTTCCAATTTTGGCTATGCCGAACCCGCCCTGGAAAAACAATCGGCTTACCTAAAACCCATTCTGGAAGAAAATAAAAATCATCGCCCCATCATTTTGGTAGGACACTCCATGGGTGGGCCGGTGATTGCACGGATGGCGATGGATTTTCCGGAATTGGTGGATGGCCTTGTGCTCGTGGCGGCATCCATTGACCCCGAACTGGAGCCCAATGAAACATGGTTTCGCGCACCCTTCGCAACGCCCTTTCTCAAATGGATTCTTCCTCGCTCCTTTCGTGCCTCCAATGATGAGATTTATAAACTCAAACCCGAGCTACAGGAAATGCTCCCTTTGTGGGGTCGGGTTAAAGCCGATGTGATCGTGGTGCAGGGGAAAAAAGACACCCTTGTTCCGGCTGAAAATGCCGACTTCGCAAAAAAAATGCTGACGCAGGCTTCCTCGTTGGAATTTATGGTAAAAGATGACATGAACCATTTCATCCCCTGGTCCCATCCGGAGATGATTCGCGAAGCCATTTTGAAGTTGTTGGACAAGAAGAACCTGGAAATAAAAAAGCCAGAATAGGGCTGAGTTTGGTTGTTGTGAATAACAAGCTGGAAATTTCCGTTTGCAAATGAACAACCAGAATTCGACAAACGAAACTTTTGTCCAATAGTAAATCGTTTCCTATCTCTTAATGATGATCTGAGTTTGCAAAACCGCATTTTTCTTGATCAATTTTAAATAGTAACTATCGGGCGGCAAATTACCCACGGGTATTTCCACATAAATCTGGCATCGACCCCAAATCGTCGGTTAAACATATGAATTACTCCTATTCCAAGTGAACTTGAAAGCTTCGGCCTTCTCGTCGAATCCGTAAAAACCGAACCACTTCCATAAGAAAGCCCAAGTCCTGCAAAAACCTCTACCCCGGAAATAAATCCTCTGCGCCCGTCCAAATCGTTCTTAGTTTGAACAAGTCTGTCTTGAGCAAGCATGATGTGGCCGAAGTTAAGGAGTAGTAAGATAAAAGCCAGTCTTTTCATTAAATTAAAAACTATTCGTAAACATATACAATTATTTCAAATCGCATGCCGCCCGATCCTACATCCCTAATGCTGAGATCGCAAACTGTTCTTCATCGAGCGCAGAAATCATTATCACACCATGTGATTTGACTGAATATGAGTTAATCTAAAAGTCATCAAAAAAAGTGACAAGTCTTTAACTTTGAAATCCATCCCTACAGACCTTGACAAAAAGAAACCAGCTCCTTTTCAGAAGCTGGCTACATTCACAAATGTTTTGCAAAGATTATCTCAGGAATAACAGTTCTCGGTATTTCACCAATGGCCAATCTTCATCGTCCACCATCAATTCCAGTTTATCGACAGCATCGCGAATTTGCTCAAAATACTTTTCCTTAATGTCATCACAATAGCCGAAGGC
>JAYVXP010000091.1:0-19254 GCA_043785125.1 Bacteroidia bacterium | reverse complement strand
GCCGGTGTAGAGGTCGTAAACGAGTTCGTCCCCTTGCAGATCAGCCATCGTCCAGGCGACTTTATATAATTCATAAGCCTGATCGGAATTGGTTTGGTAAAAAGATTTCGGGCCAACCCGGAATTGCAAAACTTCGTGCTGATCCCGATCATCGGGTTTAGGCATGGTCTCGGTAATCCATGGATTCCCTTTGGCACAAACCATGTCCAAATCTCCGAAGGTATCATTTCGCTTTCCGTTGATCACGTAATACAGTGAGGTGATCTGTGGAAATTTTTCCGAAAGCATTTCCACGATTAGATTGATCCACTCTATTTTCTCATACGCTACTTGAAGGATCACCATCACGTCTCCGCTGTTGGCTGTGCGGATGGTGAGCGTGCGGAGGAATCCGATTTGCTTTCGCAGATCAAAGAAGTCGATGTGGTGCTCAAGGGCTGTTTCTTTTACAGCGAGGCGAATGGCGTTCGAAGGGTCGGGTTGGAGATGACATTCGATGACGTCGAATACCTTGTCGTACATGCGAGGGATGTGGAAGCCGAGGGCGACATGATCGCGGCTAGCCTCACCCCGGCCCTCTCCGGGGGAGAGGGAGGCGTGATCCCCAACTTTGGAGTGCACTCCATCTATGGGGGAGAAAGAAATGTGATCCCCAACTTTGGAGAGCGCCGGGGTGAGGTTTTGGTTCATTTCTTCTTTGGTGAGCCACCGCCTTGCCGAGAATGTAAAATCAAGACGGTTGCGGTAGTTTTTTGTTTTGAGGGAAGGGACGATGGGTAGCATCGGGGGAAGAGTAAGATCGCCGATGCGTTCGAGGTTATCGATTACCTGCTTTTGTTTGTAAAAGAGCTGGGTCTCATAATTAATGTGTTGCCAGGAACATCCACCGCACATGCCGAAATGAGTGCAGAAAGGTTCAGCGCGGTGAGGAGAAAATTTTTGAATTGCGGTAACGCGCCCTTCCCAATAACTGCTTTTGATTTTTGTTATCTCTGCCTCCACCGTATCTCCCGGTGCTCCACCTTGCAAAAAGATAACCATGCCATCTACTTTGGCTATTGTTTTGCCTTCAGCTGCCATCGTTTCGATGACGAGCTGATCAATCTTATCTCCCTTTACCACTGATTTACCGCTGATGACACTGATGACGCTGATGGTAATTGCATGATGATGGGATTTGACCGATGAATGGGATTTGTGGATAAATGAATATAGATCATGAATTCAAGGGGTTGGCTCAAAACTACTCAAAAATGGGGGTTTTGGACGACGCTGGCATTTGCTATATTTCGATGATTCTCGTGAAAATGAAAAAGTGGCTTTTTACCCTTCTGTTGCTGATTGCCTTTCCACTGATGGCTTCCCACATTGTGGGTGGGGAGTTTGAATTAATTCATATCTCGGGAACCCAATACCGGCTCAACATGATCCTTTATTTTGATAAAATAAACGGGACGCCTGGTGCGAAGGACTATAGTGTTTCCGTGTATATCTACCGAAAAAGCGATGATCTTCTAATCCAAAATGTAATACTGCCACTCACCGATTCATCGGATGTAGGCTACTCTCAGCCCAAGTGCTCTCACGGGGAACTGAAAACCAAAAAGCTGATCTATACATCTTTGATAACCTTGCCGCCTTCACTTTATGGTGATCCCGGAGGGTATTATGTGGTGTGGCAGCGGTGTTGCAGAAATTATGGGATCGACAACATCTACAGCCACAACCCTAACTCAAATGTATTTGATGGCCTTTACGCAGGCCAGACTTTCTACCTGGAGTTCCCCGCTGTTGTAAAAAACGGTCAGTCTTTTTACAACTCATCACCAAGGCTTTTTCCCCCGCTCAATGATTATGCTTCGCCTTACACCCCCTACTATGTAGATTTTAGAGGCATAGACGATGATGGCGATTCCCTGGCGTACACTATGGTCACTCCTTTAAATACAGTTTCCCCTTCTCCATTGCCTCCTGCGTCTTCCAGGCCCTATCCAGATATATTCTGGCAGAATGGATTCAGCCTGAATAACATCATTGGTGGTCATCCGGATTTGCGCATCAGCACCGATGGTCTTTTGACGTGCACTCCCATCTACACAGGCCTTTATGTGTTTGCGGTGAAAATAGAGCAGTTCCGGAACAAAGAAAAAATCGGAGAGAGTCGCCGCGATTTTCAAATGCTGGTTACCGACCCGCCCAAAAAATACTACCCTCCGAAGATTGTCGGCAAGAAGTTGACAGATGCTACTTTTACCTATGTCAATAACATGTCGGTGACGTATGACAACACGGTTACGGATGGCAACCGATGTATTCAGGTTCAGGTATCGGATCCGGATTCTCAAAGCCCGCCGAATTATTCTGAATTTGTTGGGATCAGGGTGGTTCCCCTCAACTTCAGCAAGAATACCGACATCAACGGGATTTTGCCTGCTGTTACTACGGATTCGTTGCGTCATGGAAGCACTCGAAATTTCACAATTTGTTTTCCGCAGTGCCCGTACTTCAATGGTCCGTTGGAAATTGGAATTATCGCCTATGACGATGCCTGTAGTTTACCGCTCACTGACACATTAATTGTAGTGGTCAATATACAGCCTCCTCTCAACACCCCTCCCTATTTTACAACCGCCACACCGGTCAACGCCGTTTTGAATGAAGGGGATCAGGCCACATGGCCATTTAATGCGCTCGACAACGAGCAAGACAGCATGATCGTTTCGTTGATTACCGATGGATTTGTTTTGGCTGATGCCGGAATGACATTTTCCATCACCACCAACCAAAAAGGAAAGGTCAGCGGTCAGATTCATTGGGATGCCTATTGCAATATTTATGATTTCACAAAGCGCACAAGCTTTCAGGTAAAAGTATTGGTGAACGATATTGACCTATGCAATTCCGACAGCCCCGTGGCTGCGGTCTATAACCTGAGTGTAAAACTGCCGGGCGTTGCCAATCCATTTATCGATACCGACCTGACATCCGATCCCCATGAGCACCTTGTACCGGGACTTGTGCGACACGTAAATGAATCCCTGAGTTTCAATGTGACGGGGACTCAGGCTGACAACGACTTTATTAAACTACGGGAAAACGGACCGGGGCTTCTTGTGAATAACGCTTCATTTCCCCCAACCTCTGGTAACGGCTCGGTGGCGTCTCATTTTCAGTGGGACATCACTTGTGATAATGTTAATCTGAAAAAGCAAGACACCTTTGAATACCAGTTTGTGGTTATTGATACTGCCAACTGGTGTCGCTTTATCAAAACGGACACCGTAACGGTGATCGTGAAAGTACTTCCGCCCGATAACATCAAGCCGGAGTTGGTTATTGAAAGTCAAAATGAGTTAGCCTTGCCCAACAACACGCTGAGTATTACCCTGGGTGAACCTATTTTCCTAAACCTCCTCGGTATGGATGCCAATGTAAATCCTGGCAAAGACAGTCTGACGTTAAAACTTATTTCAGCAGCTGGGAATGTAGATCCGGCAGGATATGCCTTTACAACAGCGACGGGGCTGGGCAATGTGGTGTCGCCTTTTATCTGGACGCCCGACTGTTCTATTTTTAAGGATCACGTTTACCAAAATGAATATACCTTCAAGTTCAACGTTTTGGACAACCGGTGTTTTAATATCAAGGGAGACACGGTGACTTTGCATGTCAATATCAAAGATGTTGAAAATACCGGCAAGGAATTTTTGCCCGGCAACATTATTACGCCCAACGGCGATGGTTGCAATGATTATTTTGCGGTGGAGGGGATCGATTCAAATAACCCGGTATGTAATACCCCCGACGCCGACCAGGTCGTTTCGCTGCCTGTGGACAATTGTGCTGGTCGCTTTCAGATTGTGCGGATTCACAACCGCTGGGGCAAGCAGGTTTTTGAAAGCAACCAGAGAAATTTTCGCTGGTACGCCCAAAATGAATCTTCGGGAGTTTATTATTATGTTATCAAGTTTAGTAATTCGGAGTATAAGGGAGTGATTACGGTTAGGCCTTAATTCAATTATTTAATTAGCAAATTAATCAATTAGCTAATTTGGCAATTGCGTTTTCGGTTATTTGGGGCAATCATCCAAATTAACGTACTCTTAATTTGCTAATTGATTAATTTGCTAATTGATTCATTGATTCATTAAAGAATTAAAATCCCAGTCTCTTTTAGAAATACGACCCGATCACTCCATTTCACTTTCAACCAAACATCTTTCTTTCCGAGGATTTCGAGGCGGTGGCCTTCGCCTACGATGCTGACCACGGCGGAGCCGGCAGAAGGGCCTTCCATGAGATAGGTGGAGGGGTTTGATATAATTCCCTGATGGGTTTGGGCGCCAAAATAGGTGTGGGCAAAGAGCAAGCCCAGAAAAAAGAAAAGGAAAACCAGAGCAGTTACAGGCCGCTGATTTCTTTTTAGTTTTTGATAGGACATCAGGGCGAGAAAAAAGGAGCAGAGGGCAGCGAGAGCAATGATGATAGGGCGATAATATTCTTTCAGGAGTGTAACCATGCGGCTGGCATCGGAGGCGGTGTAGCCTTCCAGTTTATTTTTGTTGGCCACGTCTTCGAGTTTGACGAGCGCTTGTGGATCCTGTGAGGCGAGGTAGTAGAGGTTGAGGTAATACATAGACTGCGCGAGGTGGCCGAGGCCCTCCTGGATGTAGGCCATTTTTAGGAGCATGGAAGGAGAATAGGATTTATTTTTGAACAGCGATTGATAGCGTTCGAGTGATTGGGTGTATTGTTTGAGGTGGAATAACGAGTCAGCCTTCGCCAAGGCTTCCGCCTGCGCTGAAGCTCCGACGGATGAAACGGCAGACGCAGTGCCGCTCTTCGCTAGTGCTTCGGCGGAAGTATCCTGATCCGGGGTCGCTTGCAGCGTATAATAAAGACACAGGGATGCCAGAATGAGGGTTAATTTGAAAATCCATCCTTGCATTTTTTTCATATTAAGTTACCTTTGTGCCCTCAATTGCGGAAACGACCGCAAATTGAGAAATTTGACAACTTATCACAACAAATACGGCCTTTGCGGCCCGATGTTTCGGGGAGTCGTCAATAATCAATGCCGGTATCATGGAGGCTGGTCCGAACCTAAACTTTGGACCTTGGATTTTAAACCTGAACCGATTCCATAGCTCAGCTGGTAGAGCATTACACTTTTAATGTAAGGGTCCTGGGTTCGAATCCCAGTGGGATCACTTTTTGATGAGCCAATCGGTTGAATACTAACTGATTGGCTCTTTCATTTGACCGATGATAGACCTATTGGTAGACTTTGATAGCTTCTAAAACTGTAATGAAATAGCCACTTGAAAAAAACTGTTTAATCAAAAGGGCTGGGTTTAAACGATTAGCGGAATCTCTGGTGTCAGACTACTCTTGAATATTATTCAACTGGGTTCTGGGATTGTGTCATTGTTTCCCCTTTATTATCGGAGTAAGCTTGTTCTTAACTGAATCATATTGCAGTTGTGTCATTACACCAAGGTCTAACAAGTCCTTGGCTTCTTTCAGCTTTTTGATTGCGTCCTCTCTATTCAGAGCCCTATTTGGGTTTATGATTTCCCCAAGGTCAAGTCTTTGATGATTATCGTGAATCAAGAAATGAAAAGAATCAATACAAGAATGACCTCACAGAATTCCGATCCAATGTCATTGAGGAAATCAGCGATATCAACGTGAAGCTTGACTCTTTCAAGGTTTTAAAAGACCAATCATACCGGGGCACAGAACTGATTGATCTGCTAAATTTGAAATGGCTGGACTCCCTGATCGATCGGAAAGCCGCCTCGCTGAATGATTTCCGGTATATCATTAACTCATTGAGTTTGTTTTCCGGATCGGGAGGCCACCTCCAATCACCGTTGGCTGGAGAAATTCGTGTTAAGTATGTAGAGCAGATTCAAAAGGCCAAGACATCAAAATTCCTGAGGATTTACATTGAAGAAACCAATGACTTAAAAGATCTAGATCAAAACACCAATGAAGCAATCAAGAAACTGCATGAATTCATCATGAAGACCGATCCCTACTTGAAATTTGATCGACAGGATTCATTGCTGTTTTATTCTAAGGAATTCATTTGGAAGTACAAAGAAGTCGTGAAAAGCAGAAAATTTCGCTATTCCCATTTGAGGTGGCTTGCACAGCATCGGTTGCGTCAAATTGTTGGTGCAATGAATTCCGAATTAGTCGATTTAGGTGTTGGGCCCGATCCGAACGCCGATTGCGCCGAATTCGATTTTAAGAAACGCTTTCATTGCGAATATGGGGAGATCGTTGGAGAAATAACTTCAATTCCCAAAATCATGGCACGGGAAAGAGCCGATTTTCTTTTGAAACGAAATAAAGGTTCTCCGTAACGGGACTTGATTTTGGCACCATACCACCACATGACACTGTCACAACAAGTAAGGGCATAGACCTTTTGTTGAATAATGGGGGATCAATATTGATACCATTGGTCACATGATCACTGAAAAGATGAACAAAGCCTAAAATATTATCAATTTTAGGCTTTATTTTTGCTTTTTTATTTTGGTTAGACCTATTGTTAGACCTTTACTAGCCTTTAGAATTTTACTCTACGCGACTTCCTGGCCAAAAGTCCGGGCTTAACATCGTCGTTGATCTCCATGCCTATAATCACGGCGTGAGAATTGTTTCCGGTAGTTTCATCGGGGTCTTGATAAGTATTTAGTTGAAGGGTAATGACTATTCATTTGCGGATGAAGGCCTGATTTGAGCTCATTTGTGCGATTTCATAAAATGAAATAATATTTCTATTTTTGAAACTTAATGAATTGAGTGGTAGTTATATCCAAGACGGTATTGGCGGAATTCGGAAAAAAACATGCTGACGCGATTGAGCCGCTGAACGAGTGGTGGAAAAAAACAAAGGCCGCGGACTGGGCTACCTTTCAGGATGTTAAGAAAACATTCAATTCAGTGGATTATGTGGGCAATGACCGCTACGGTTTTGACATCAAGGGGAATAAATACAGGCTTGTGGCGATGATATTTTTCGACATAAGAACGATTTACATCCGCTTTGTAGGTACCCACGCGAAGTATGATAGAATTGATTGTTCAACTATCTAAAACCTTTTGGAGTATGATGACTAAAATAAAAACTGAGAAACATTACGAAGCCGTGATGAAGACGATTGAGGGTTTGCTGGATAAGGCGACAAAGATCGGCGGCCTCCATAAGCTTGATAAGACTGAAGCAGCCATGCTGGCCGATCTCTCGAAAATTGCTGAGACCTATGAAGACAGTGTCCTGCAATTAATGCCAATCAGGCCAAAGACACTTAACGAAGCTGTTGAGTTCAAACGGATGGAGCGCAAGTGGACACAAGCCGACCTGGCCCGGACACTGGGCATTGGCGCTCCAAAGCTTTCGCAGATCTTGTCGGGCAAGCGTGAGCCAGATGTTGCATTCCTGAAAGCAATCTACAAAAAGCTGAGGATAGACCCTGAATTTATATTGACGCACGCGTAGCTAAATGAGATGTCATCAAATTCTAACATTCATCACCGACCACCAAAGGTAGCCGTTGCTCCGGGCTTGTCAAGGGCAAGTGGCGATTTTAGTTTTTGACTTTAATTTGGAATCGCCACCCTTGACAAACCTTCCGCAACGTGCTGAGGGCGGCTTGAGGTGATGAAGGAGTGACCTGTGATGGTGGCAAAACACAAGGGGTCATTTCATTTTTCCGGCAATGTCACGGGCTTCCTGAATAGCCTCCTCTACAGAGAAGGCTACCGGGCGCCGTGGTTGAAATTTGACTTTCTTGTATTGAACCCACAAGCTAAGTGCATTTAATTTGGATCTACAGCCATGAGTATTCAACATTGATTCTCCGGCATTTTCTCTCGCAAACTTGATTACGGCTCTCAGTGGATACCACTTTCCGCCAATCGAAAACGCATCAAGTGCCTGCTTTGTAAATGTTACTTCTCCATGGTTGGCTGCATCCAAAGCTCGGAGGAAATGTGTTGTGTTCATTCCGGTTTATTTTTGTTTTACTTATTTATGAATTAATTCACTTGGACAATTCTTGTAAAGGGCATTACGTCGCTGAGTGCAAAGACAAGCAAACGGAATGGAAAGTCAAAATGATAATTTTATTTTTTTAGTTCACGCACTCGCTGGAATCCCCATTGTGTACTCCTTCACCGAATCGAAAAAGGAAGAACAGCTTTCCTGATCAGCAGGATATTTGGTAAGACATCTCTTTAACCAGGGTAACTAAACTTACCCAACTCATTTTAGAGATGATCCTATGTCTCCTTGCTAGTGACAGTTCCTGCCCGTTTATGGTATATGATATTTGCAACTTAACCTTAATGTTACTCAGTTCTTTTGAATTAACCCCTATGGGAATTAAATACAAAATTAGGGCAGCCGTCATTGTAAAAAAGAACGAAGCCAATCCATGAATTATCACGGTAAAGAAGTGGAACAAAATACCACCTACCAATAACCATTTTTTAAACCTCTTATCCATAAACAAGCCCGCAAACACAATGAGCTCAAAAATTATCGTTCCCCAAATAGTGATTGATTCCTTGATCGTAGCAGCTAACTCTTCTTGCAAAGCATTCACAAACTCAGTTACCCAGCCTGAACGGTTATCGTTGTGGCGATAAGAGATGAAGATGTCGTACTCGAAGCTTGAAACTATAGAGGGCATATTTCAAAGATAGAACTATCGGCTGATTATTTCTTCTTAATCTCCCCCTGCCAGTTCACTACCAACGTTACGGGTATTGAAATTTCATTGCCTTGATTCAGTTCCACCAGAAAGCGTTGTCCGTCCCGGCTTACATCATATAAATCCCGGTAAGTTGAAGCTGTAGCAACGAATCCTAAATCAAACAGAGATTGCACTGCGCCAACCTGCACAGTAGAAATCCCAAGATTGATCTGTGCTGCCATAAGCCTGAAATCCGTTCTCATAAAAAAAATTTCTTTTCCATCTTTGCGCCAGCGAGGCCGGGTGCCTCCGACTGTAGATACCTGCCACTTGCTACCGGGGCCGGGAAATGGACGGATATAAATTTCATCTCTTCCCGACTCATCGGACTGGTAGGCTATCCATCGGCCATCGGGCGAAAAAACCGGGCGCACCTCAATGAACTCTGTTTGGAGGAATACAAAAGGTTTCCCCTCGTTACTTTGCCCCGAAGGGTTCATGGGCCGTATCCAAATATCAAAGGGACTTTGAGTATGGTAAGCAATGTACTTTCCATCGGGCGACCAATCGGATGGTATCTTTTCTTGACCGGATTTGAGCAGCAGTTCCTCATTGCCTTCTCCATTAGATACCCGCTGAAACAAATCAAAACGTTTATTTCGATCCGAAGCAAAGACAATCGTTTTTCCATCGGGTGACCAAATGGGTGACCGATCGGTAGCGGCATCAAAAGTAAAACGCGTCCTGGTATCACGCTTTATTTCATAAAGCCAAATGTCGTAGGTAAAGCCATTGACGTCCAGTTGAGAAGCCACAATTCTTTCTTCATTTGGTGAAAGACGAAATTGATAATATATCTGGGCTTCGTGATTTATACTGCTAATTTGTTTTCCGCTCCTGTCCCGCCAGGCAAGCTTAGTCCCTGACTCGCTAACTCCCGTCTGATAAACAAGATTTCCATTCTCTGAAACGGAAAAAGAAGCACGGGAAGAGAGAGCGTCAAAGCGTAGGTGTTCGGCAACAGGAAAAGCATCGCCCGAAGTTTGAAGTTTCTTAACATCGAAGGGCTGGGCCATCAGGGTTTGTTGGCGTGCAAACAGAAGATAACCATTGGCATAACCAATGTTTGAACTTGCCTTTGCAATCATCCGTGGAGTAACCGTTGTATCAAGCGATGCAAGAAAAATGGCATCTTCTTCGTTAATCCCCCCGCCAGATATCCGTGAAGTGTATAAGAAATTCTGACCATCGGGCAAAAAACAAGGCCATCGGTGGCTTCCTTCCCTCCGCGCTGTATCGAGTTTCGATATGGTCACCGGCTTTCCGCCCGCGGCAGAAACGAGTGAAAGCGTGCCATTGGCATCACCATTAAAAACAATTGTCCCATCCTTGTTCCAGGTTCCGCCACGACCAAAGGGAGCATTGCACAATGTCTGTGGCGTCCCTCCCGAAACATCGATCTTCTTGAGCTTTCCATCCACAAAAAATCCGATGAAACGGTTGTCCAGAGACCAGAAAGGTAAATAGGCACCTTCGGTACCGTTTAGCGCACGGGCTTCGAGGGTATTAATTGGCCGCACCCACAAGAGCGATTTTCTTACAGAGTCGGTGGTAACAAATGCGAGCGAGTTTCCATCAGGCGATAAAGCAATGTTGCCGCCAAGGGTTGTGCTGAAGCGTGTTTTTTCAGGTGGCAGCAGGGTTGATTTGTATGTTCTGCTATCGGGTGGTGTTTCAGAAAAATGAAAAACGGTAAGAGTGATGAGGAAAGCAATTAATATAAAAATCAGAACAGACTTCGTATTAAGGTGAGGAATTCTGATCCTCCAATTTCTTGGCGGGAGAGAAATGCGCGGAGTGGAAGATACCTTGCTTCCCGGCCCCTTCTCCACAAGAGAGGGGGAGGTACCCTGTCTCTGCAGCCCGGCAATGATGTCGCTGATGGCGTTGGCGGTTTTATTAATCTGGTCGCGATACGAAATTTGACCAGCGCCTTTCATGGTCTCATCGTCCTTTGGACGAAGTGGACGGTTAACACCCGCTGATTGAAAGGTAAAGTCAATAGCGCGGAGCACTCCTTGTAGCTCGGCTTCAATTGCCTTCTTATCATTCGAATCTAACTCATGGATGCGGATGGGCAGCACACGGCTGCCGGTGTTGCCTTTCGGTAGCTTTATTTTCAGACCCAGTCTATCAGCAGCAGCCGTTTTCAGAAAGGCAAGGAACTCATTGTTCCAGGCGAAACTTTTAGGATCGCAATACGTGCGCGAAATGATGGGGATGAAGATAAGGCATTTCAGTTTGTCTTTGAGGGAGTCGTCAACGTCATGGGTTTCTAATAAACCATCATGCGGATTTTCATCGAAGTAGATTGAGATGTCTTCCTTGAAGGTCGCCTCAAGTTCTGCTTTTAATGAATGGACAAATTCAGTGACCCAATGATCGCCTTTGTTATCCTTGTGGCGATAGGAGATGAAGATGTCGTACTCGAAACCGGGTAAGATTGAAGCCATTAGCCAAAGATAGCCGGTTTTGCAGACCGCAGAAACAGTTGGTAGCATCCTGGTTTGACAGGCCAATTACTAATTCAATTCGCCAACACTATATATATAGAGTGTTTTTTAGTTTTTTTGTCTCTTAACTTTCAACCCTCAACGCTGTATCGACATTATTAGGCATATAAAGTAATGCATTTCGGATACTCTATGATATCAAGGCACGTGTAGGCGGATATAGGCATTAATCGGAAAAAGTTTATGATGGGTCAAACCATTGCCGGAATCCCTGGGTCAGATCATTAGCGGAATCGCTGGGTCAGACCATTGTCGGAATACCCAGGTCACACAATCGCCGGAATCGCTACGTCCGCATTACCAGAATGCCTGGGTCAGATGATTCCAGAATATTCATTTGCAAGACTATTCCGATATATTCATGCCTGAAAAGGGACTTGAAGCCATAAAATAAATATAGCCAGTTTATCTTCTCCCGGAAAATCGACAAATTTCATGCGGGTTACGGGGGAGGTTACGACATATATAGGTTTTATACGGTCGTTTAGGAATGCAACCTTTGATCAGATATGATTTCGGAGGTTCTTTTTGTACCTTTAAGGTCGGATCAGGAAGGATAATCATAACCCAGTGGGATCACTGAAGCCTGAGTTTTAACTCAGGCTTTTTTACTGCTATCCTGAAATTGGCTTAAATTTAGTCGCACAATTCTTATATGGAAAGGAAGGATATCCGGTGGCTGCAGCGATTTCAAAATTTTGAAAAAGCCTATTTACGGTTGAAAGAATCCTTAGAAAGAAGTGATTTGAATGAACTGGAGAGAAATGGCCTGGTAAAAAGGTATGAGTTTACATTAGAATTGTGCTGGAATGTGCTTAAAGACTATATGCAAGACCAGGGTCTTGAATTTCAACCAACTCCCAAGGGTACATTCCGACAGGCACAAAAAACTGGATTAATAGATTTCGCCCAAGCCCTTATCGATGGAGTTGATGTCAGAAATGTTCTTTCGCATGATTATGATGAAGAGAAATTTGAAGCGGCTGAAAAGAAGATAAGAAATGAGATTTTTCCAGCCATTGAAAAAGTCAGGTCATTTTTTAATGACATAATTGGAAAGCAAACAACTCTGTTTTGAAGAATTTTGGACTATCTGAAAGAGATATTCATACTATTGAAAATATTTTTCAAAGATATCCGCTTGTCAAAAAAGTCCAGATTTTTGGGAGTAGATCGAAGGCAACCCAAAATCCTGGGAGTGATATTGATCTTGCGATAATGGACAAGGGTGTAAGTTTTGATGACTTACTGCATATGAAATCGGATTTTGAAGAAAGTAATCTCCCTTATGAAGTTGATCTGGTATATTATCCAACACTGAAACACCAGGAATTGAAGGCACATATCGATAGAGTTGGAACAATTCTTTATCTGGCGTAGCCATCGAACTTCTTTTGAGTAAAAGAGGGGAGGTTGGGCTTTTTTGATTCCTGAGAACATTTTGTCCGCTGCGGGGGAATTCATAATTGTTGGAATAATGCACTTTACGCCCTATCAACGACAGCAAGTTCGGCCCGGATGACCTATGGGTGGATGCGAGTGTTGGATTATTTACGGTTACCCCCGTCGGTTCAAAGTTCAAGATTGAATTCAACGCTACTACTACTCAATCTGGGTCTAGCACGCCAGCCGACTATGTAGGATTGTCGATCGTAGGCAAATACGAAGGCGGGTTGATAGTACTGAACTGATCGTAGTTACTTTACCTTAACCCCGGAACCAAAAAAGGCAGACAGTTCGCATTCTACCGGTTGATCAGAAAATCGTTCAATGATGGCTTTCTCCATACGTCGGGCAATAGCTTCAAATTCTTTAACATCGCGGTCAGCCACTTCTTGACCCAAGGAATGGGTAGTATAAAAACCTTTGACCAAATCGGCAGCCGAATGCCCCACACCTTTCAGCGAAACCCGCTCAATTTTTGGATTACTAAAATGACTACTGCTCAAAAAAGTCCTGAGCTGATCAGGATCATGCAGTGAAAAAGGAACCAGAAAACGACTCAAGTCTTCCCCTGCAAAAAATGGAAGAACATGTTCGTTATACACCAACTTGAAAATACCAACCTGGTCAGTTTTGTCCCAGGTACTGAATAAAAATAAACCACCCGACCTTAACACACGATAAGCTTCGTCAAACACTTTTTGTTTATCCGGTGGAAACATGATTCCGAACTGACATACCACTACATCAAACACATTCGATTCAAATGGCAGGTTTTGCATATCGGCTACTATAACTTCAACGGCATCGGAATTCATGAGCTTACTTTTGGCCACCTCCAGCATATCAGGGCTAAGGTCGGAAGCAACAAGCCTTACAGAAGAAGGCAGCCGTGAGCGGAGATGACGGGTTACCCGGCCTGTGCCGCTCGCCAGTTCCAAAACAGAATTGATATGGGTGGCAGGGACCCGGGAAGCCATCTCCATGCCAAAAGGTTCGAACAAGAACGGACCGAGGTAGGTGTCGTAGTTCAATGCCCGATCACCACTGAATTTAAAAACTTCATTAGCCATAGCGGATCAATTTGATGCATATAAAGGTAACGGGTTTTCCTCTGCAACGTCTATGATCTTTCTACAATATGGCGTTCGGAATTTCTGACATAGCGGTAATTTAGAATAATAGGCAGGTTTAGAAGCTAAAACCGGACCCCTTCAAGCCTTCCGCCAGCCCCGATGATGATTACTTTTTTCATATCCTGAACCCTAAATATTTATTTTCGTAAGGGTGATTTACCATTGGTTCCGGTAGAACTGGAATCATATTGGCCCCAATGCCATGAGTTTCAATATAATTATTTTCCTACCCTGCTTTGTAAATGAGCTGGATACCGGTCCCCCTGAACATTTGTTTTAGCAAAGGCATCATCAATTTCCTTAACATCGCTTGTAGATAATTCAAGAGAGGCACCTCCAATATTTTCTGTCAATCGATGCGATTTTGTTGTGCCTGGGATTGGCACTATCCAAGGTTTTTGTGCCAATAACCACGCTAAAGAAATTTGAGCAAGTGTGGCATTCTTTTCTGCTGCAATGCCCGTTAATAAATTAACTAATGCCTGGTTCGCCTTCCTGTTTTCTTCACTAAAACGAGGGACTATATTTCTAAAATCGGTGGGATCAAACTTTGTATTTTCATTGATGGCACCAGTCAAAAATCCTTTACCAAGAGGACTAAAGGTAACAAAGCCAATACCTAATTCTTCAAGTGTGTGTATAATTTCTAATTCAGGTTCACGCCACCAAATGGAATATTCACTTTGCAGAGCAATTACGGGTTGTACAGCATGTGCTTTTCTTATTGAAGAAACACCTGCTTCTGACAATCCGAAATGTTTTATTTTGCCTTCTGCAATTAATTCTTTTACTGTTCCGGCAACATCTTCCATCGGTACATTCGGATCGACCCTGTGCTGATAGAACAAATCAATTACATCCGTTTTTAATCGTCTCAATGACTCTTCTGCTACCGCTCTGATCCGTGCAGGGTGGCTGTCTTGTCCTTTCTTAGAATCACCATCTTTAAAGCCAAACTTAGTCGCTATAACTACCTCTTTGCGAAAAGGGGCTAAAGCTTCTCCGACCAATTCTTCATTTTCCTTACCATACGCTTCAGCGGTGTCGAAGAAAGTAACGCCTTGTTCGTATGCCTCTCTGATTAATTTTATGGCTGCTTCTTTATCGGTTACAGGGCCATAGCCAAAACTGAGACCCATACAACCCAAACCAATAGCTGATACTTCCAGCCCGCTGTTTCCTAATTTTCTTTTTTTCATTATCGAATTTTTTAAGTGTTTTAAATTATAGTATTGGCTGAGGCCGTACCATTTGCCGGTACAAATTTGGAAGTTATGACTACAGGAAACGTTATACGGATTACTGCTTTTCCTACCAATATTACTGAACGGGATGTTCGATTGGGGATTCTTCCAACACAATGCCTAAATTTGAATTAGAAAGCAATCGCCATGGAAGAAATAGTAAAAATTGAGAGCATCACGGAATACAATAACATGCGCGGAGTTGCAACGCTGCATCCGTTGATTACCGTCCTGGACCTATCGAAGGCGCAGCCGATGCCAGCCAAAACTTTTAATTTTGGTGTATACGCCGTGTATTTAAAAGAGCTAAACTAATTCAATGGGTGCATGCAGCATTTTTGTAATACGCAGTTCTCTGCTCGCTACAGGATCATTAGCTGTTTCTACTTTCATTTTATTCATTTAATGATTAACGCCGATATTTATCGGATGATTTTTCTATCCGCTGGTCTGAAATACCAAGATACCACAGTCAGGATAATTAATAATATGGGTCCAAAAAATTCTTTGGCGCCATCTGCACTGGCTAAGTGAGAAAAGACAGCACCCGACATGGCAAAAAAGAAGCCTGCATAAGCCCATTCCTTTAGTAAAGAAAATTTGGGAATAAGCACTGCTACAACCCCCAACATTTTCCAAATACCCAGTATGGTTAGAAAATAGAGCGGATAACCCAAATGTGTCATCATATCTACTTCCTCTTTCACTTTTAGTAATTGTACGCCTCCAGTAGATACCATTCCTAATGCAAGCCAGAGAGTAGAAATCCAATAAATAATTTTATTTCGCTTTGTCATAATGTGTTATTTTAGTTTGCTTACGATGTCTTGAATTCGGTTGTGGGCCATATTAATGCCTTGAGCAAAGGGCATCTTGAGTATTTGATCTCTGTGTGCGACGGATTTATAAACTACATGCATCATGAGCTTGCTGGTGTCGTCAGTGAGTTTTTCAAATTCCAGGAACTCAAGCTGGACGCCAAAAGGTGTATTCTCCATTTCAAATGTCCGGGTGATTTTCTGATTCGGACTAAACTCGTGTATTACCCCATTGAATCCATATTTGTTTCCCTTAGCATCAGTTGTTTCAAATTGGTAACTGCCGTGCTTTTTACTTTCAAGCTTTAGTACTTTCGTTCCCATCCATTGCTCAACAATTTCGGGGTCTACATACGCTTTAAAAAGTAATTCCAGGGGCAAATCAAATTCCCTTGTAATCACTAAATCCTGTTTGCCGTTTTCAGCACTGATTTTTGTTTTTTGTTCCATGT
The DNA here is from genome assembly GCA_043785125.1 of Bacteroidia bacterium. Classification (GTDB taxonomy): domain Bacteria; phylum Bacteroidota; class Bacteroidia; order Cytophagales; family Cyclobacteriaceae; genus ELB16-189. Next base: position 2,874 of record JAYVXP010000091.1, on the reverse strand, counting down.
GATGCTATTTTTTTCCTGATGGTTATCGGGATTTGTATTTTTTCATTATGGTTTCTAATTTGTTGAATCGGTCTTCCCACATCTGGCGGAATGGCTCAATAAAGTCGGCTACCTCTTTCATTTTTTTTGCACTGATGTGATAGTAAATTTCTCTGCCGTTGTGTTTTTGTTCCAGTAATTTGCATTCCGTAAGTATTTGCAAGTGTTTCGAAACGGTCGGTCTTGCTGTGTCAAAGTTGGAGGCTATCGCACCAGCTGTCATGGATTGTGAGGCTACCAACAGAAGTATAGCCCTTCTTGTCGGGTCGGCTATGGCTTGAAATACATCTCGTCTTAAATTCATTGCGTAGCTATTTGACTACAAATATATATGTAGTTATTTAACTACGCAAATGTTTTTTGAGATTTTCTAGACAAACTGACTTTCCTGCAGCAGGGAGCCGGTGAGTAGTCGTGATGTTGCTGTATCCGTTGTGCAAAAGTTCGATCGCTATAAAATGAAGCACAAGGAAAAATGGTGGTTGAGTTTATTTGTAAATGTTAGAAAACCGGAGGATCGAAAAATAGGTCACCTTATAAGCAGTTTTATTGAATATTGAGTATATTTACTCATCGTATTGAGTAAATTGTAAATGATGTTTGAAAGGCCTTATATTCAGCAACTTATAAATAGGTTAAACGAGCCAAGAACCTTCATTCAGGTCCTGATGGGACCTCGTCAGGTGGGTAAAAGTACCCTCACGGTACAGGTACTGTCAAAGCTTGCTCCATTCATGTCCATCCATTCCAATACCATGACCGGTTCGGTGAGGTATCATTCTTGTTACTGAGAGCTACTCCCTAAGGAATGAACAGGATTAGTAGATGCCGCTTTCATAGATTGATAAGAAAGAGTAATAAGTGAAACAGCAAGTGACAAGACTGCTGCTGCAATAAAAATTGTCCAACTAAGATCTGTCCGATAGGAGAAGTTATTTAACCATTGCCTCATCATGTAGCTTGAGAAAAGCATTGCTATAACATTCGAAATAGCGATTAGGATTAGAAAGTCTTTTGAAACGAGGAGGAATAAATTACTGACAGACGCTCCCATTACTTTTCGAATCCCGAATTCCTTTGTTCTTTGCTCAGTGGTGAACATGACGAGGCCATAAAGCCCAAGACATGAAATGAAAATTGCCAACCACGCGGCACAGGTAAAAAGGTCAGCAGTCTGGTGCTCATTTTGGTAAAGCTTATTCAGGTCTTCATCGAGAAAAGAATATTCAAAGGGTCGTTCCGGATTTAATCTCTTAAAGATAGTTTGAACAAGGGCAATATTTGTTGTTGAGTTATTCGGACTTAATTTGACGTAAGCAAAGCTGTTCTCACCTAAACCGTTAAATAAGATGAGCGGCTCTATCTTTTGATGGATCGACTTAAAATGGAAGTCTTTCACAATCCCTAAAATAGTAAAGCCTTTGCCACGAAAAGAGATATTTTTATTTACAGGGTCTGCAATACCCATCTCCAGAACGGCTTCTTCATTCAGGAGAACCCCGGCAGAATCGGCCTTGGTGTCCGCAAAGTTTCTCCCCTCCTTCAACTTGATATTTAATACTCTTGTAAAGTCCTCATCAATGGAGATCGTGTAAAAGAGGAGATTGGAACCCGGACTTTTCTCTGCCCATTGAATGTCCTTAACGGCGCTTTGAATGTTGGTAAGATTTTCACTTGTAAATGTTACTCCCCTGATGCCTGGAGAAGAATGAAATTCATTCTTAGCCGCTTCCAGATTACCCCCCGACATCTCAAATGATATAACATCGCGTTTCTCAAATCCCAGGTTCTTATCCCGGATGAAACCAAGTTGTTGATCGACAATCAATGTCCCGATAATCAATGAAATAGAACAAGAGAATTGCGCAATGACCAAAACTTTTCTAAACAATATGGCACGAGTACCTCTTTTTAGGATTCCATTTAGAGTGGTTATTGGTTTGAGTGAAGATATAAATAGCGCGGGGTAGCTTCCTGCTATGAGTCCAGTAATTAACGATATAAGAGGAAGAGCAATAAGAAATTGGATTGATTCAAAATTGAAATTCAGGTTTTTTCTGGCAAGGCCATTAAATGCAGGAAGGAGTAGATTCACCATGATTAATGCAATGATCAATGCACCGAAAGACATGAGTATAGACTCCATGAGAAACTGACGAATCAATTGATTTCGTGAGGCGCCAACAACCTTCCTTATGCCTACTTCTTTAGACCTTTGAGCAGATTTAGCAGTAGAAAGATTCATGAAGTTGATGCAGGCTATCAGCAGGATGAAAATTGCCGCTGCCGAGATAATATATACATATTGAATATTGCCATTGCTAGGAAGGTCATAGCCAAGATCAGAACTCAAATGGACTGATGTAAGAGGCTGTAAGGAAAGTTCAGTAGGATCGGATTCGATATTTTTCCGCATTACACTTCGAATCTTTTGATTTACTTCATCTGGTGACGTTCCGGCCTGCAGCTGAATATAAGTGTAGAATAAGTTCAGCCCCCAGGCATCTATGATATCAAATCCGTAACGCCTGAAGGACTCGAAAGGCACCACAAAATCAAATTGCAATTGTGAGTTTTCTGGAGTATTTTGAAATATGCCGGTGACTACAAAATCTAGTTTGTTAACTTTAAAAACGTTTCCTATGGCTGTCTCACCTTTGAAATACTTCTTGGCCAGGTTCTGGGAAATAACAATATTATTAATGCCCGATAGGCACGTCTTTGGATTTCCGATAAGGACTGGAAATGAAAACATTTCAAAAAATGCCGGATCTGTTATTGCTCCATGCTCATAAAAGGCAAGTTCCTTGTATTGGAGCAAAGGGGATTTCAGAT
>JAYVXP010000090.1:0-47326 GCA_043785125.1 Bacteroidia bacterium | reverse complement strand
GTTCGGGTACAGAGGACCCGGCCAAGTTGGCTGAGTTTGAAGCCAGAATTGAACGGGGTGAGAAAATTGAACCCACCGATTGGATGCCGCAACTCTATCGCAAACAACTGATCCGAATGATCGAGCAACACGGGCACAGCGAGATCATAGGAGCATTGCCCGAAGGTACCTGGATTACCAGAGCCCCAGGATTTAAGCGAAAGATGGCGCTGATGGCCAAAGTCCAGGATGAAGTAGGACATGCTCAACTTCTTTATAGTGCGGCAGAAACTCTCGGGAAACCGCGCGAAAAAATGATTGAAGACTTAATCAATGGCAAATCCAAATATTCGAACATCTTCAATTACCCAACTTTCACCTGGGCGGATTGCTGTTTTATTTCCTGGCTGGTTGATGCCGGAGCGATCGTCAATCAACTGGCCAACGCAAAAGGAAGCTATGGCCCTTACTGCAGGGCGTTGGAACGAATTTGTGCTGAAGAATCTTTTCATTTGAAATATGGACACCATTGTGTGATTTATCTCGCCACCGGTACAGCCCAACAAAGAATGATGTTTCAGGACGCCATGAATCGGTGGTGGCCTCCAATGATGCATTTCTTCGGACCTTCAGATAAAATTTCGACACATACTGAGGTGCTGATGAAGTGGAAAGTGAAAATGGGTACCAATGATGAGATGCGCAATCAATTTCTCGATATGTACGTGCCGAAGATTTGGGAACTTGGTTTTGCCATCCCCGATCCAAAACTGAAAAAAAATCCAGAGACTGGCCGGTGGGACTATACCGAACCCGACTGGGAGGAATTCAAGCGGGTAATCAATGGCGACGGGCCCTGCAATAAAGAACGGTTGGAAGTGAGAAGGATCGCCGAGGCAAGAGGGCAATGGGTGCGCGATGCATTAAAATCCCCAAAAGCGATTTATGTCATGCCACTGGCGTGATGCAATTTTCTGTTTGCGGGATGTTTACCCAGATCGGCTGAAACAAGATTTACTAAAATATTACCATTCATGAAATCATTGGATCCACGCGTAGAACGTTTGCCTGACGCAGGAGAGCCCGGTCCGATTGCACCCAAGGCGCCGTTGGATCAGTTTGGAACATATGAAGTATTTGTCCAGCCAAAGGAGGGAAAGCCTTTTCAACACGAAGGTGTTGTTCATGCCCCCAATCTGGAAATGGCGTATGTATTAGCAAAAGAGACTTTTACCCGACGGTTTACTTGTGTTTCACTCTACGTTGTAGAAACCCGGCTCGTTTTTGTCTCACCCACAACCGATGGCGATTTAAATGCCTACGACCTGCTTGCTTACCTTGAATCAAACTCAACGGAAGAAAAAGTCAGCTACGAAATTTATCATCTTTCAAAAAGAGGTAAGCAGCATATTCATGCAGGGACCGTCACCGCCGCCACACCGGAAGAAGCCATGGTCGCAGTCCGGAAAAAATTCAATGTAGAAAAGACGGTTTACAATATCTGGGCTATGCGCACCTCCGACATTCGTTTTACCGCTGCCGACGAAATGGATTTGTGGAAAACACTTCCGGAAAAGAAATTCAGGGATGCGGCGGAGTATAAGGGCGGTGAAAAATTGAAAGACTTTTTGGCCTTCGGAAATCTTAAGACCACTTAAAGCATGGACATTTTCGCACTAAAAGAACTCCTTTATAAAATTGCAGATGATCAACTCATCCTGGGTCACCGCAATTCAGAATGGACTGGCATGGGGCCATTGCTCGAAGAAGACATTGCGTTTTCTTCTATGGCCCAGGATAAAATAGGGCAGAGTCTGGCCCTGTACAATCTTCTGCACCAGCTTGGAGAACAAGAGCCCGACACAGTTGCGTTTACACGGAAGGCAAATCAATTTCACAATTGCGTTTTTGTAGAACTTCCTAATGGCGAATATGATTTTAGTCTGATCCGTCATTTCCTTTTTGACACCGCGGAGGCCATCCGTTTTGAGCTGCTTGCGAATTCAACCTACGAACCACTGACACAGGTCGCCAATAAGATCAAAGGTGAGTTGCGCTATCATACCCTCCACGCCAATACGTGGATTCGGCAGCTGGGATCCGCCACCGAAGAAAGCATTTCCAGACTTCAAGTCGCGCTGGATTTTGCCATGCCCTTTGCATTGGGAATCTTTGAAGTGTCGCCGTATGAAAACGAATTGATCAAATCAGGTTTATTTGCCGGAGAGCAAGAGCTCAAACTAAAATGGATAAAAAGACTTGAGAAAATCATCGATCAAACTCACCTTCAACTCCCTGATTTCAAAATGCTGAAGCCTTTATTCGGCGGCAGGCACGGGGAACACAGTAAGCATCTTCAACCTTTATTGGATGAAATGAGTGAGGTGTTTAGGATTGATCCGGGGGCGGAGTGGTGATTCGATAATTAGCCAATGAACCAATTCGTTAATTTGCTAATTCGTTCATTTGATAATTTGCTAATTAAAAACAATGACAATCGAAGAGATATTTCAGTGGCTTGAGGAGGTGAAGGATCCGGAGATCCCGGTTTTGTCATTGGTGGATTTGGGTGTCATCACGGAAGTGACCATGCTAGGCAACGGTGTGAAAATTGAAATGACGCCTACCTTTGTGGGTTGTCCGGCGTTGGATATGATGAAAGAAGAAATCGCATCGGTCTTGCGCCAACATGGTGTGGAAAATGTACAAATCGACGTTACTTTCAGCAAGCCTTGGACCTCGGACCTTATTTCTGAAAAAGGAAAAGTTGCGCTCAAAACATTTGGCCTTGCTCCTCCCCCGCCCAGCAAGGTATTCACTGATCTGGATATTTTAGAAAGCGCACCATGTCCTCGATGTGATGGCACCCACACCGAACTAAAATCACTCTTTGGGGCTACGCTCTGCCGTGCCATCTTCTATTGTCACGACTGCAAAGAAGCCTTTGAACAGTTTAAGCCCCTCTAATTCATCGTTATCGACAAAAATATTACATCACCTCCGCGTTGAAAGCTAAAACATTTATACTTGCGCTCCGTATTAGTTTTAAGTCTGGGTTGAAGTATGAAACATCTTGGTATTCGCATTGTGCTGGTGGGTTGCGTTGTTGGTTTGGCTGCTTGTGGTGTGAAAAACGAAACCGCAAAGCGGGGGGACTTTACCCGAGTAGACTCCCTCACCGAAACCTATCTGATGCTGCAGGATAGCATGTTGCAATCCTGGAACGTGATGGTGAAAGATGAGAATGAAAAAATCAGCGCCATGCATGATTTGTTGCACAGTCTTCTGGCCACCCCACGCGATAATAAAGACCAGCTCGTTTCATTGGAACAGCGTCTAAACCAACTGGAACGCATTCGCTTTACACAAAAGAGCATGTCTAACCCTCACGTTGTCGAAGAATATGACTTCTCTTCCAACTCATTGATTTCCGAACTGATCAGTCTCGCCGAATCAGAACCGGCGTTTTCACAGAACACAAAACTTCAAAGCATGGTTGATCGAATTCGCAGTGCAGATCAGCGTGTTAATATTTATCGCGCTGAGTACGATGCAGCAGCGATTGACTTCAATCTATTCCTGGAAGTAAATAAAGATCATCTCAAAGAGATAGACCCCAGCGACAGTCCGCTAAAAAGACCACTGTTTGAAATGGGAGAGGAGAATCAGTGATCAGCGATCCCCATGACAGTTTCGGGAAGTGATCCGTGAAATCAATTTAATCAGCGGTCAATAACGTCCTTTCCCAGCTCGGCTTGTCTTCCTTGACCCTGATCCGCCGTAGAATTTTTCTTTCTTTTTGTCGGAATATTTTTCTTTGTGTGGACCGGTGAGTTCAAGCCGGACTTTTCTTCCCCGAAACTCAACGCCATCAAATCCACTCATTACCTTGGCGGTAATGTCCTTTTCAACTTCAAAGAATGAATAGGCTCCCTTCAAATCAATTTTACCGATTTTTTCTTTAGTGATCTCGGCGAAATCGCAGATCAATCCAAGCAAAGAGCCCTTCTCCAGTCCATCCATCTTCCCGACATTGATAAAAATACGATCGCCGGTGGTGTAGGAACCTTCTCCCCCTCCTCCGTCATCTTCTCCGGCAAACGACCTGGCTTTCTCAGATTTGTTGAGGTCTTTGGCATCGCGATAATATTCCAGAAAGCGGTTAAACTCAATGGATGCAAAACGCTTGATGATATCTTCTTTGCTCAAATCTTTCAATTCATGGTACACTTCTGGCAGGAAGGAATCAATTTCTTCGTCATTCACTTCCACTTTCCTAACCTTATGAACCAGATCAAGCAGTTTCTTCTGACAAACTTCATCTCCGGTAGGAATGGGAATGCGCGTGAATTTTCTTTTCAACGCCCTTTCCACCTGCTGAATGCGAATCACCTCGCGCTTGGAAACAATAGCCAATGAAATTCCTTTTTTTCCAGCCCTGGCTGTGCGCCCGCTCCGGTGAGTATAATACTCCATCTCATCCGGCATGTTCATGTGAATCACATGCGTGATGTTGCTCACGTCGATACCCCGCGCGGCCACGTCGGTGGCGACCAGCAATTGCAAGGTCTTGTTCTTAAAGCTCCTCATGACCCTGTCGCGTTGTTGTTGCGTCAGGTCACCGTGAAGGGCATCTGCATTGTAACCATCTTTGATTAAATGCTCGGCTATCTTTTGTGTATCGATTTTAGTCCGGCAAAAAATCACACCAAAAATATCGGGTGTGTAATCAACAAATCTTTTTAAGGCGAGGTACTTATCCCGTTCATCTATAACAATATACTGATGGTCGATGTTTTCATTGGCCTGGTTGCGTTCCCCCATCGTGAGTTCCTGGGGGTTGTTCATATACTTTTTGGAAATCTCCCTTACTTCCCGCGGCATGGTGGCCGAGAAAAGCCACACGTTTTTCTCGTTCGGCGTAGTCGAAAGAATTTCATCAATATCTTCCTTGAAACCCATGTTGAGCATCTCATCCGCCTCGTCAAGGATCACATATTTAATGGTGGTCAGGTTCACCACTTTTCGTGCAAGTAAATCGATCAGGCGGCCTGGTGTGGCTACTATAATGTGTGCGCCCCTTCTCACTTTCCTGATCTGCTCAGAAATACTGGCACCGCCATAAACGGTAACGATATTTAGATTTTTTACATTCTTGGAAAATCCTTCCAAATCAGTGGTGATCTGAACACTCAGTTCGCGCGTGGGCGCAAGGATTAATGCCTGGGTTGTGCGATCTGATTCTTGAACCAATTGAAGCAAGGGCAAGCCAAATGCTGCTGTTTTACCAGTACCGGTTTGGGCCAGACCCACCAAATCCGTATCCCCTTTCAATAAGATGGGAATGGCCTGTTCCTGAATGGGAGTAGGTGTTTCAAAACCCAGTTGCCGGACAGCCTCCAACAATTCCCCGGAGAGTCCCAGGGCGTCAAATGATTTCATTACTAATAATTAAGCCGCAAAGGTAGACAATTAAAACGGGATGGGGATTTACAGTTCAAAGAAGCCGTTGGACTGCCGCCGACAGGAGAAAGTTTGGTGTGCATGAGGAGTTCTTTTATATTAAGTCGACTTTTTCAAAAATGCATTATAAATTCGCGACAACTTATCGGATTCCTACTCCTGGCATCTTGAATCCGGAATCAAGAATCCACTATGAAAAAATTAAGACTCTTCTCCTCCATCCTGCTTATTCTGATCATTGCCCTGCTCGGATATATGTTCATCTCCGTTTTGCCCATCATGACCGGTATGGCCGCGAAAACGATGTGTTCTTGTGTGTATACCCTGGAACGCACTCCTGAAAGCGTAAAGCAGAAAGAGTTAACGGTCTTCCCTGGACTATCAAAGGCCACATTTATTTTTAGTGTAAAAGATTCATCTGTCACTGCCCGCTTATTGGGAAAGGAAAGCAAAGCGATTTTTCGTAAAGGGTCAGGCTGTACACTGCTTGCCGAAAGATCAGAGGAAGAACTCCGCAGGCAAAAATTTGAGTTACCGGTCACGCCTTCGATTAATCAAAGTGACTTACTCTGGCCCGCAGGAGATAGGCTTCTCGATTCGGTTATCCCTGGCGTTAACTATGCACAGATTAACAACGCCGTCGACAGCGCCTTTATCGATATCAATCCAGGGCATCCCGTCTTTACCCATGCTGTGCTGGTGGTTTATGACGGCCAGTTGGTGGCGGAGAAATACGCGAATTGCTTTACGAAAAATTCAAAGATGATGGGTTGGTCTATGACCAAAAGTATTACCAATGCTTTGGTTGGCATTTTGGTAAAGGAAGGCCGGCTGAAAGTGGAGGCACCTGCACCCATTATGGAGTGGCAAAACGATGAGCGAAATCAAATCACTTTAAACAATCTCCTTCAAGCAAGCAGTGGACTCGAATGGTCTGAGACGTATTTCCTTCCTGGCGATTTTCACAATATGTTTATCTACAGCGACGACAAAGGGGGCTATGCTGCCGGGAAGCTAAAAAAATACAAACCCAACGAGCACTTCGAATATTCCAGCGGCACCACCAATATTCTTTCAAAAATTATCCGCCAAACAGTCGGTGATCACGATTATTACCAATTCCCCTATCAACAACTCTTTTACAAGGTCGGGATGTACCACACGCTTCTGGAACCCGATGCATCCGGAACATTTGTGGGGTCATCCTACGGATATGCCTCCGCACGGGATTGGGCGAGATTCGGATTGTTATTTCTGAATGATGGCGTATGGATGGGTGAACGAATTCTTCCTGAAGGATGGGTGAAGTATTCTTCCACGCCCGCCCCGGCCGCTAAAATGGGTGAGTACGGCGCCCAATGGTGGCTCAACGCGGGTGAAAAAGGAAATCCTGCTCAACGTAAATATCCTGACCTGCCGGTGGAAGCGATGGTTGCCGATGGATTTGAACACCAGCATGTCGTAATCATCCCTTCAAAAAAATTAGTAATCGTGCGATTGGGCGTGACGCACAATAACAATTTTAGTCTTGCGCACCTGGTGAATGGCGTGTTGGGGGGTTTGCCAAAGTAAGATGAATTGCCGGTGAAGAAAACCGTATTTCATTTTAAACAGTTTGTCGTGAACCACGACAGCTCCACCCACAAGGTAGGAACGGATGCAGTCCTGCTTGGGGCATGGGCTAACACCAGCGGAGCGAAAACGGTATTGGATATCGGAACAGGCTCTGGAGTCCTTGCTTTGATGCTCGCGCAACGAACGGACAAGCAAACTCAAATCGATGCTGTTGAAATTGATGAAAGCAATTTTCTTCAGGCATCTGAAAATATTGTAGGTTCGCTATGGGCAGAAAAAGTCTGCGTGTTGCATTCATCAATCCAGGATTTTTTTCCCAACAAAAAATACAACCTCATCGTCAGCAACCCACCTTATTTTGTCAATAGCCTGTTGCCTCCCGCAACTCATCGCCAGAAAGCCCGTCATACAACATCCCTTTCCCATCCTGATTTATTAATGTCCGTAAAAAGACTATTAATACCCCAAGGAAAGTTTGCCGTGATCCTGCCCACGGCGGAAGGGGATAAATTTCAATTCATGGCAAGAGAATTTGGGTTGCATTGTTCCCGGCGTCTTGCTTTTTATTCACGTTTGCAAAAGCCTCAGGAACGTTGGCTACTGGAGTTCACCGACACCCCAACGAACCCAATTAATGAAACGCTGATTCTGCATCTATATGAAAAGGAATGGTCAGAAGAGTATAAAGCGCTCACGCGGGAATTCTATCTGTTCAGCTAGCCGTTTACCACCTTATTCGTCCTGTTTCACAGCAGTTGAAACCAGTTTATTTGCTAAAGGCCATCTCTAAAAACCCTGCCTTTTATAGCCTCAACTCGTCTTCTCCAGAAGATAAGGGTACGAGAAGTTTTAGAGACGCCCTAAATTGACTACCTCTAATCAAATTTTAACCCTGATTATCAATACGTTACAAAAAATAAAATAGATGTTTAAACATATATTTATAATCTTGCGTTATCGAAGCATTAAAACAAAAACCTATTATGAAAAAATTGAATGTATTAGTGACCCTGCTGCTGATGGCGGCTGGAAGTGCGTTTGCACAAACGAAATGGGCAACTGACCTGGCCCACTCAAAGGTTGGTTTTTCCGTAACCCACATGACTATTTCCGAAGTAGAAGGGAATTTCAAAGACTTTACAGCCACAGTGGTGAGCAAATCCGAAGATTTTAACGGTGCTGAGGTAGAATTCGCAGCCAAAGTTGCTTCCATCGACACCGACAATGACATGCGCAATGGTCATTTGAAGTCCGATGACTTTTTTAACGCCGAAAAATTCCCTGAAATAACATTCAAAGGAATCCTTGTAAAAGAAGGTGGAAAGTATCAGTTGAAAGGAAAATTAACAATGCGCGACGTGACCAAAGATGTTGCACTCGACGTAACCTATGGTGGTACGATTGACACTGGTAAGGAAGTGAAAGCGGGCTTCAAGTTAACCGGAAAAGTAAATCGCCTTGAATATGGCCTGAAGTGGAAAAATGCACTCCAAAACGGCAGCTTGGTAGTAGCCGATGAAGTTCAAATCAATGTTAAGATTGAACTAAAAAAAGCAGCTTAATTCAAAAGGGGCTTCGGCCCCTTCTTTTTTATGCCCATTGAAGAGGACATCCAGCAAACACAATTCCGAAACCCTCATCAGAAAGCGGCGATCAATCTCATTTACACTTCCAATTGGCTGGAGGGGCGACAAAAAGATCTATTCAAGCCGTACGGAATTACTAACCAGCAATTCAACATACTCAGGATCCTGCGTGGTCAATACCCCACCAAAATTTCCGGCGTTGAAATCAAGTCACGAATGATTGATCAAAATTCGGACGTCTCAAGGCTGCTCGACAGACTGATGGTCAAAGAGCTGGTGGTAAAAAGTCAATGCTCCAAAGATAAACGTGCCGATGATGTAGTCATCGCCAAAAAGGGGCTCACTCTTCTAAAAACGATTGACAAAAATATTCCCACCCTTGATGGCCTGCTGTCAAAATTAACCACAAAAGAGGCAACCCAATTGAGTAATTTGTTGGATAAATCGAGAGGTTAGTCCTGATCGATAACCCGCATGTAGGCCAATTCAATATCTGCTCATTGTAACTTACCCCTTAGATCGCGGCCAGTTCTTTTTTTACAAAGTCCATCAGTTCCTGAATATAATTTTTACTAAAGTCAAACCGGATACCGGCGGCTTTATAGATTTCAGGAATGGTTCGCATGAAGCCGAGCTTGAGTGCATTCATGTAGCCCTGAAGTCCGCGCTGTGTGTCTTCCCTGTAATTTCGCCAGACGGCAATGGCACCCAGTTGAGCCATGCCATATTCAATATAATAAAATGGGACTTCGTATAAATGAAGTTGCTTCTGCCACAAATAGTCTTTGGCTTCCTGCAATCCAGACCAATCTGTGTGGCGGTCAGAAAACTCATCATAGATTTTATCCCAATGGGCTTTCCGTTCTTCCAATGAATGGGTTGGATTCTCATAAATCCAATGTTGAAATTTATCGATGGTTGCAACCCAGGGAAGCGTTTCGATCAGATCTTCGAGGTGTTCCCGCTTTGCCCGCTTTAGATCCGCTTCATGGGGAAAGAAAACATCCCAATGGTCCATAGAAAGCAACTCCATCGACATTGATGCCAGTTCTGCCACTTCCATGGGAGGATTCTTAAAATCGCCAAGGGCCAAATCTTTCGTGAGAAAATTATGAACGGCGTGGCCCCCTTCGTGCATGATGGTTGTCAAGTCGCGCAACGTGGAGGTGGCGTTCATGAAGATAAACGGTACGCCGATTTCCGCCAGGGGATAATTGTAACCGCCGGGCGCTTTGCCCTTTCGCGATTCCAAATCAAGATGACCCATTTCTTTCATGATGGACAGGCATTGCCCCAGAAATGGATCCAGCCGCCGAAAGCATTCGATGGATTTTTCGGTAAGGTCCTTTCCATCCTTGAATGCCTTAAGGGCTTCCCTCCCCTCTGCATCTACCGCTTTATCCCATGGCCTCAACATGGGCAATTTCAATTTCTCTTTGCGCTCCCTGGCAAACTCATTCAATATCGGCACCACTTCCGATTCAATTGCTTCGTGAAACCGAAAGCAATCCGCCGGAGTGTAATCAAATCGCCCATACGATTTAAACATGTAGTCGCGAAAATTCGCAAAACCTGCATTGTTCGATACCTGATGACGAATACCTATCAATTTTGAGAACAAATTATCCAGGGTCTCTTTATCCTGAAGTCTTCGTGAAGTGATCTTTCTGAAAACCACCTCCCGCTTATTCCTGTCGGTCGACATCAGGATTACACCGGCCTGCTGGAGGGTAAGTTCTTTACCCTCAATTTCAACCATCATCGCACCGGACAACTGCCCATATTTCTGGGTCTCGGTATTAATTTCTGTGTACAGTGCAATGTTTTCTTCCCGAAAAATTTCGATGTCCTTTTTCAGGTTCCGGATGAGGATGTTATAACCCGGTTCTGTCGCAAGGTCATTTAAGAAAGGGCTTTCAAATGCTTTCCGATTAAGTTGGTCTGCCACAGGAGAAATCTGGGGCTGTATTTGTTGTATAAAATCTTGATATGTTTTCCTGTATTCTTCATTCTCGGTAAAGCAGGTCATACGGATATACCGCCACCCCATATCCTCACTGATAATTGATTCCAGTTCGCTACGGTCGTGAAGCCATTTTCTGAGATCGGCTGTGGAATTAATTTTCCTGTCCAGCAACTTATCCAGGTGTGGTTTTAACAGTTCCCATGTTGATATTTTAAAGTCTTCATCCAGAAATTGACGCACGGGACGGTCAGGGATTTCGCTTATTTCATTCATATTAATTCGTCGGTTCAGCTGGCTAACTTACTAAAGTTTCGATTCAGAAGTACTCCCCCGGGACATAATTTACTTTTCAGATGCATTGCTTTTCTGATCGTTATTTCTCTACATTGACAGACCCCAAATACGGTCTTATGAAAGATGATTTTCTTCACGGGATGATGATGGATTATCCCCTCACGCTGGATCGTATCCTCGAACACGTTAATCAGTTGTATTCTCACAAAAAGATCACGACCAAACTGGCGGATGGTTCTTTCCATCAATATACTTACGGCGATTTTTACAAACGAACGAAGCGGCTTGGAAACGCACTCGATCGATTGGGTGTAAAATCCGGCGACCGCATTGGCACCTTTGGATGGAATAATTACCAACACCTTGAAATGTATTTTGGAATCCCCTGCTGCGGAGCAGTCTGCCACACGCTCAACATCAGATTATCCGGTGAGCAGCTGGTGTATATCATCAACCACGCTGAGGATAAAATAATTTTTGTTGACGCCTCGTTGCTGCCGATGATGGAATCAATCGCCGATCAAATCAAAGGTGTTGAGCATTTTGTTTTGTTCAACACGCCGTCAGGTTCTCCCACCAAACTACCCAATGTACTCTATTATGAAGTTCTGATGGCCGGGGTAAGTGATGAATTTGCATGGCGATCGACGGATGAAAGAATGGCCATGGCCTTGTGCTACACCTCGGGCACCACCGGGCATCCGAAAGGAGTTTTGTATAGTCATCGCTCAATGTTTTTGCACACGTATGGAATCAACCAAACCAATTGTTTTGGTTTTGTTTCTTCCGATATCGTTATGCCCGTGGTTCCTCAATTTCATGCTCAGGCATGGGGGTTGCCCTATGCTTGCGCCATGGTGGGAGCCGAGTTGGTTATGCCTTCCATGCATTTGACGCCAGTATCGCTGGCAGAGACCATTGAAAAATTGCACGTCACGGTAGCGGCGGGAGTGCCTACCATCTGGAGTGGGTTATTTCTTGAACTAAAAGCAAAGCCACGGGATTTGTCAAAATTAAGGTCATTGATTGTGGGTGGATCTGCCATGCCCTTGTCGATGATTGAAGCCTTCGAAAAGGAATTGAAAGTAACGGTACTCCACGCATGGGGGATGACAGAAATGTCACCCCTTGGAACGGTCTGTCGTCTGCAAAACCAGCATGAATATCTGACCGATGAGGAAAAATGGAAAATCAAAGCTACACAGGGTTATCCGGTATGTGGTGTTGAAATCCGAATTGTGGATGAAGAAGGATTGGAGCAGCCATGGGACGGGATTTCGGTTGGGGAATTGCAAGTGCGCGGTCCGTGGGTGGTGAAACGTTATTTCAAGCAAGACCCTGCTATAATAGCTGAATACTTTACAAAAGATGAGTGGTTCCGCACAGGCGACGTCGCATCCGTTTCCAACGACGGGTACATGAAAATAACTGACCGGACAAAAGATTTAATCAAAAGCGGTGGCGAATGGATTTCGAGTGTGGAGTTGGAAAATGCCTTGGTTGCACACCCCAAAGTAAAAGAGGCGGCAGTGATTGCCATCCCTGACGAAAAATGGCATGAACGTCCGTTGGCTGTGGTTGTTCCCGCTTTCCCGGACTTACCGTTAGAACATCATGAATTATCCAACCACCTGGCTCAGAAATTCATGAAGCTGTGGCTTCCCGACAAATTTATCCTGGTTAAGGAAATCCCTAAAACAAGCGTAGGCAAAATCGACAAAAAGGTTTTGAGACAACAATTTAAGGAAGGAAAATTGGGCTGACTCTTTAAAGGGCATCTCTAAAGTGAGTTATAGTATTTAAGGAGCCTGATCAGATCATCTTCTTTTTTTGATATTTTCTCTTTTTTAACAAATTCATTCAACTCCAATTCCTTATCAGGAAAACTGGCGATCATTTTTTTGATGTTATCCACCTTCCTCAATTCCCCATTCCCCAATTTATAGAAAAAGACATCCGGCGAGGTTGAGTACTTGGCCGGGGTGGGCCCTATATCCAGGGCTCTTGGCGCCTGTTGTTCTCTGTACGTCACTATTTTTTTCGACATTAATATCATTTTACCACTGTCCAGCAGGAGAAAATATCCAAGTCGCACTTTACCCTTGTATTCATAATGGTCAACAACAAAAGTGTGACCATCCAGATTGACTCTCTTAATACGGGTTTGCGGGTCAAGGATATAGTCTTTATTATTTTGTTTGAATTCTATCTGATCATCATACATATTGTATCGCATAGGTATGCCGACATACTTATCTTTATCATCATACACTACTCCAATAACAAAATTATCATTTAAAAAGGGCGTGCCCTCGACTCTTTCCCGGGCTGGATCGCCGTACAAGGTCTTGTCAGAGATTTTAATCAACATGTGCTCCCCTAGATTCGTCGCTTTTTGCGCGTCGGCAACAGTATCAATAAATAAGAGGAGAAGCACCAGTACCGTTTTGGGTTTTGAAATCATAATCCCTGAGTTGAGTTTAGGAATGAAGAAAAAAGATAGCCTTTAAATTAATCATTAATTCACTTTGAATTACACGATAGATTTATCTTTAAGTTGTCATCTCCGTAAAAGTATCATGATTCTCAACGAATTTCCCCGATTTGACGCTAAGGGAGTCAGACGATAATTGGTAATTGTTGTTGCCCTAAGCCTGAACGGCGCGTACCTTCGCATAAATGAAAACAGCATGGAAACTTCATATTATCTCATCACCCAAATTGGATTTGTTTTGATCACGCTGATCTTTTACGGATTGACCTTAAGAGAACTGAAAAAAGGATTGGCTGCAACAGCATTTTCAGAAGCCCGGAAAACAAAAGTATTCACCATAACCATCATCGTCTTGATGACATGGATGGTGGTGATCAGTACCCTTTCTATTCGTGGTTTTTTCCTCGATTTCGGTGGCTTCCCGCCGAAAATCGGAATGGTTCTGATCGCTCCGCTAGTGCTCATTCCGGTTTTCACTTTCTCTCAAACCGCTAAGGAAATCGTAACCCATATACCTCCGCAGAATCTCATCCGGCTTCAAGGATTCCGCGTATGGGTAGAGGTACTCCTTTGGATTCTTTTGATTCAAGAATTGCTTCCAAAACAAATGAGCTTTGAGGGATTAAATTTTGATGTCCTCACTGGCCTCTCTGCTCCTGTCGTAGCTTATCTTGTTGGCAAGAACAGGATAGGAAAGAAAGCTACAATCTTTTGGAATATTTTGGGGTTGGTGCTTTTATTTAACATTGTAGCCATCGCGCTCTTGTCTATGCCCACACCCTTCCGGATTTTTATGAATGAGCCTGCCAGCACGATCGTGGCGCGGTTTCCCATTGTGTGGCTTCCCGGATTCCTCGTTCCCCTTGCTTATGGATTACATCTTCTGTCGCTACGGCAACTCACTTCAAATAAGTAACACATCAATCGACACGAGACTATTTCTACGATCCGTTCATCCCGCCGGGACTCAGTACTGCCTTTTTGAATGCCGTAGAGATGATATATTGGTAGCCCCGAGCTAAGCTCATGTATAATCGTCACATCGTAAGCACCGCGCCATGGCACAATCTTGTTCGAAGTTAAATCCATATTGGCACGGAAATCCCGTGCGTCCATCGAAGGTAGCGATGACCAATATTTCAATTGGCCTGGGGTGCGATGTTGATCAGGGTGAGCATGCAGAAGTAGTTTGGGAGGGGTAGTTTTGTAGACGCCACAGTTTTCCGTGCCAAGGAGACTTTGCCTTCGAATACAATTTCCCTATGGCACGGCTCTAATTGTGAATCTGTAACCCCGAGTTGCACTCGGGGTTACCAATATCTCGCCCCAGTGGGCCCCATGGGGCTTTTCGGACTATCAAATAAGACCTCGACTCAAATACCTACAACACCATCCCGTAGGGATGATATATTGGTAGCCCCGAGCGAAGCTCGGGGTATAATCGTCAAATCGTAAGCACCGTGCCATGGCACAATCTCGTTCGAAGTAAAATCCGAATTGGCACGGAAATCACGTGCATCCATCGAAGGCAGCGATGACCAATATTTCAATTGACCTGATGGTCTTGATCAGATTGATTATGCACAAGTAGTTGGAAGAGGGGGCTTTGTCGACACCACAGTTTTCCGTGCCAAGGAGGGTTTGCCTTCGAATACAATTTCCCTATGGCACGGCTCTAATTGTGAATCTGTAACCCCGAGTTGCACTCGGGGTTACCAATATCTCTCCCCAGTGGGCCCCATGGGGCTTTTCGGACTATCAAATAAGACCTCGACTCAAATACCTACAACACCATCCCGTAGGGATGATATATTGGTAGCCCTGAGCGAAGCTCGGGGTATAATCGTCACATCGTAAGCACCGTGCCATGGCACAATCTTGTTCGAAGTTAAATCCGAATTGGCACGGAAATCCCGTGCGCCCATCAAGGTAGCGATGACCAATATTTCAATTGGCCTGGTGCGATGTTGATCAGAGTGAGTATGCAGAAGTAGTTTGGGAGAGGTAGTTTTGTAGACGCCACGGTTTTCCGTGCCAAGGAGGGTTGGACTTCGAATACAATTTCCCTATGGCACGGCTCTAATTGTGAATCTGTAACCCCGAGTTGCACTCGGGGCTACCAATATCTCGACCCAGTGGGCCCGATGCGGCTTTTCGGGTTATCAAATAAGACCTCGACTCAAATACCCACACCATTTCCGGACTGATAAACAATAGGTGGAAGGAATAGGGTTAAAATTCCACCATTATCATGTCAACCTGCTACCCGGTCTCGTATAAATCAATTGCATAAGGGTCACGTGCCTCATCTGAAATGCGGCCTCACAATATTGAAGATAGTAATTCCACTTTCGAATAAAATATTCATTCATTCCCAGCTTCCTGACCTCATCGAGCTTGTGATTAAATGCGTGGTGCCAAAGTTTAAGGGTTTTAGCATAATCCAAACCAATATCTTTTGCATCAAATAAATTCAAATCAGAAGAAGCATTGATTGCCTGTTGTATGGCCGACAAAGACGGCGTTTGCGAACCAGGAAAAATATGTTTTTGAATAAAGTCAACATCCTTACGAAACTCAGCATAGCGCTTGTCACGCGAAGTGATTACTTGCAAGGCAATGCTTCCGTTGGGTTTCAACAACGCATCACATTTTTTGAAATAGACCGGCAAGTAATCATGCCCTACCGCTTCCAGCATCTCAATGGAAACGATCTTGTCAAAAGTCCCTTCTACGGTCCGGTAGTCCTGCAAATGGATTTCAATCGTATCCGAAAGTCCTTCCAGCACAAATCGCTCCTGGGCATACTTGAATTGTTCCTCAGAAATAGTAACCGTAGTAACGTGGCATCCATAGTGTTTCGCTGCATGCACCGCAAACCCTCCCCAGCCACTACCAATTTCCAGAACACGGTCCTCAGCGCTCAATTTTAATTTCCTGCAAAGGCGGTCATACTTTTCGGTCTGCGCATCTTCCAATGACTGATCCACCTTGTTAAAAATGGCCCCCGAATACGTCATGGTCTTGTCCAGAAAGAGACTGTAAAAATCGTTTCCGAGATCATAATGCGCTGTAATATTTTTCTTTGATCCAGCTATCGTATTCTTCCGGCTTGCATGCCTGGCCTTGTTAACCAACTGCAAAAAATTCATCGCATATTTCTTGATCCCCTTTCCAGACAGGACCGGGTTGTGGGAAAGATTGATGATGAACCAGGTCACAATATTTGCGATGCTGTCGGTGTGCCAGTCTCCATCCAGGTAAGATTCCGCAAAACCAATATCACCATACAGAACACACTTGGTAAAAAATGCCGGATCCGTTACACGGATAGAAGCCTTTACTTCATTGCCGCTTCCAAAATAAAGCGTGTGACCATCAGGTAACTCCAGTTGAAGCGACCCGAGTGGCAGCTTATTAAAGACTTTTACAAAAATTGTTTCGAACAACGAAAACTTTCGGCTAAGGGTTAAGGTTGAAGTAGGCATAGGCATATGGGTTATGCTTTTTTATATGGATAGGCATCTTGTTGCAGATGCAGGTTAAGGTCTTTTCTATTAAACGGAATTCGTTTCAAATACAAAATTAAGGCCTGCCAATAAATCAGGGAGACGATCTTTAGGGTAATCAAGGGGAAGCGAACGCCATACCATAACAAATTGATGTCATTGAGTTTCTTTTTTTTACCGGCTAAGGCACTCAATAAAAAGCGTTTATTGTCTTCATAATCATCTACCCTCATCAAAAGCGATTCATCCGGAATTCTGAATATAAAATCAAATGACGACGCCAGGTTGGCAAATGGAGAAACGTAAAATAGTTTGGGAACCATTCTCCTAAACGTATTTTCGCTGAAACACTTATCGTCAAGAAGGAAAAGTTTCATCTCACCATGGGTGTTGCAAACTTCCGCCACTGAGCACCTCGGATTGTTTTGATTATCAAAGCACAGGTAGAATGAAATGGGGTTAAAAGAATAACCGAGGGTAGCCACATTGGTTAGCAACATGATTTTGCCTCCGTTCAGATCGATTCCAAAACTGCCAAGATAATCGAGTACATTTTGTTTGATCCGTTTATTGTTTTTTCCTGCCCCCATAGGAAAGTGAAGGTGGTCCTGATCCCGGAAATTAAACCAATTAAATCGGTTTCTGCTAAACAACACCAACTTCCTGGCCAATATGCCAAGTTCATCCAAGTCGAGGTAAAACATGAAAATCGTGTACCGAAACCGGTGTTCTTTCGGCAACAGTCGGTGATGCAACACCTCACATCGATACAAACTGGAGTTCATTCCCAAATATTACGATTCATACAATTTACGAAGAAACCAGTGTCCCTGGATTTTTTACTTTCTGAGATTCCCAGGGGTCCCTTCCGAGAAGTCCAGCGCAAAGATTTACTGCACTGGTAAAAGCGTCTTCATGAAATCCAAACCGAAAGTAGCTCCCGCAGAAATAGGTGACACCATTTTCATTCAGTCGATGAAGCGTCTGTTGGGCTTTCTCAGTTTCCGGTGTGAAAACAGGATGTTCATAATTGATTCGTTGGATCACCAAGGCCGGACTCACAACCCCGGGGTCATTGATCGATACAAAGTAGTTTTTCTTATCCGATACGTTTTGCAGACAATTCATATCATAAATCGTCGTGGCCGTCAATTCTCCATTAATTTCCTCAACACGATAGTTCCAGGCCGACCAGGTGGATCTGATCTTGGGCATAATCGATTCGTCGGTGTGAAGTGTTGCAACATTCTTCTGGTAATGAAACGGCGAAAGCAGGGAATATTCCAACGCTGTTGGGTTCTGAACGAGCCTCAGTGCCTGATCGGCATGACAGGCAAAAATGACTTTATCAAATTCCTTATTGGATCCATCTGATCCCGTTACGATGGCCTTCTGTCCTTGTCGAATGACGCCATTCGCGCCTCTTCCAACATGAATTTTATCTTTGAACGGAGCGATCAGTTTGTCACGATATTGCCAGCTTCCGTTGTTCACCGTGTACCATTGAAATTGCGTGTCAATACCGAGTAAGCCATGATTCTTGAAAAACTGTACCAGGGCTCTGATTGGATAATTGAGTGTGATATCGGTAGGCGTCGACCACAGGGCTGAACTCATTGGCACAATGTATTTGTAAATAAAATCCTTGTTGTAGTTTTTATTTTTCACATAATCACTAAGAGAGTAACCCGCATAATGTTCATTTTCGAGGATTTCAGTCGCCTCCGAAAAAAAACGCTTGATCTGCAGCAACATTTTGAAATACCGGAGGTTCAAATAATTTTTCTTTTGCGCAAAAAGATTCTGGCTGCTGTATTCCAAACCAGTAGGGAGATATTGAACGCCAAAAGACATGTCAGTAGGCTTAACCTCCACATTGAGAAGTTTAAAGAGCCGGATCAGATTGGGGTAGGTTGCTTCATTAAAAACAATGAAGCCGGTATCGATGGGAATCTGCTTCCCTCCTTCTGTCACATAGACCGTATTGGTGTGACCACCAACGTAGTTGTTTTGCTCATAGAATTCCAGGTCATAATGCTCGTGCAGAAAATGACCACAGCCCAGGCCGGCTATTCCAGTGCCGATTATTGCTATTTTTTTCATATCCTCACCCTCTTCATTACCTCACCCTTGCCCTCTTCATTCTGGAGAGGGGAGCTTGTTAAACAAATAATGACTTACCATCCATTCTTCACCATCGTTGTAGCCAAACAATTCGGCGCACGCCATAAAAAAGATCCGCCAATAAACCCACCATTTCACGGCTTCTTGTGCACCGTAAGTTTGCACAAACAGCGGCATGATTTGGGCTTTGTGTTGATCCATCTTTTCCAGCCATGCCTCTGACGTTTTACCATAATGATTTCCGCTGACACGCCAATGCTTTTCAATTTTGAAATGATCGGCAAAGTAGAGGAGCAAATGATCGCTGGGCATTATTCCTCCGGAGAAAAAATACTTCGCCATCCAATCCGATTCATCCTTTACTTCATATAAATAGCTCAAATTATGGTGGGTGAAGATGTGAATAAACATTTTTCCATCCGCCACCAGAAAGCCCGACAGTTTCGCCATGAGCGACTGATAGTTACGCATGTGTTCAAACATTTCTACCGAAACGATCCGGTCAAACTTTTCTTCAGTTCGAAACAAATTCATGTCAGCGGTCACGATCGTAAGGTTGGTGATGCCTCGCTTTTTAGCTTCCTCGTCAATAAATTGTTTCTGTGTTCTGGAGTTAGAAACGCCGTTGATTTTGCTTTCCGGAAATCGCGCAGCCATAAACAAAGAAAGTGATCCCCAGCCACAACCACACTCCAGAATACGTTGACCGTTTTTCAATTCCGCCCTTTCGCAAGTCAGCAAAAGCATGTCTTCTTCTGATTTATCCAGGGTGTTGACGCCCTCTTTCCAATATCCGGAACTGTACTTGAGATGTTTACCCAAAACCAATTGAAAGAACTGTGTTGGGACTTCATAATGTTGTTCATTGGCCGCCTTCGTTTCCACGGCGATCGGACTTTGTCTTAGCAGTTCAACAAAACGCATAAATTTCTCATGCTGCAGTTCCACATCACCGGTGGTTTCGTCAGCAAGTCGCTGCGCACAAATTTTTCTGATTCCGATGCGGATCAAGAAATCAGGAAGTTGATGCTTTTCAAGTAAGGAATTATACCACATGTTTTTTGGGTAGCGGAATGAAGGAAGATGTCGTCTTTTGGTAATCGATATAGGCCTGCCCCCGCGACTTGATCATTTGTGTTTCCGTGTAAGGAATCCCCGTTACATTTAACAAGAAATAAAGGATCGACAACGGGCAAATAATGCTCAGGAAACCCCAGGGCGAGCCGAGGGCGATAATAAAATAGGCCATCCAAATCAGCCATTCAAAGAAATAATTGGGGTGACGTGAGTAAAACCAAAGTCCTGTCTGACAAATTTTTCCCTTGTTGGATGTATTCGCTTTGAATCTCTTTAGTTGATAGTCCGCTGCGCTCTCACCTATGACACCGACAAACCAAACGCCGGCTCCCAAAAACTCAACCCATTTTATTCCGGGGTCGCTGTTCACCATAATCTGCGCAAACGGGAGCGAAAGGGCAACGGCAAGAATTGCCTGGAAAATAAAAAACCGCAACATCTTGATATTTTGTTTCTCGCCCCAGGATTTGCGCAAGGTGGTATACCGTATATCCTCTCCATGACCTACGGTGCGGATAAAAAGGTAGGAAGCCAGCCGAAGACCCCAGATCGCTACGGTGGCAATCACTAACAATTGCCTTGGAAGGTAGCCATCAACGTTGATAAAGTAAATTAATCCGAGCAAGGGAAAACTCGCCGACCACACCACGTCGACTATTCCTGCGTTTTTTGTTTTCAGTTGAATCACCCACATAAGGGAAAACAAGGCAAGCAAAACACTTTCCCCGATCACGAGCAACTCGATGACTTGTTTCATTTGTTAAATTAGAATTTAATATTCAAGATTTATAATTGGCTCTTTTGATTAAGATTGCTTTCGTTGAAGTATTTGTTCAACACCATCCCCTGTTTTCAATCCAAAGAGTTGAATCATAACATAGCCTATTGTTCCGATGCTCCCCAATGTAAAAAACAAAATCGCCCACACTACCAGGATCACTATGTTTCGCTCGCGATAGACTACCCATAAATAGATCAGCAGCACATTGGCATAGAAATCCCATAATGTGGCCCGCATCCAGGGAAGGGAGCCAAGAAAGTCCCACTCGTTAAACAGGCTGCTCTCCAGGCTGGTGGAGACTACCGTATAGACCATAAAAAGCCAAACGGCGCCAAGAAAAATCTTTAAAAATGAGACCATCATATCAATTTTCGTTAAACTTACGTAATGAGTTGATGTGCTGGATTCAAAGCTAAAAACAAATTACAAGTGATATGAAAGTAAACCCAAAAGCCTTTTGGATGGTAATGGTTGTGATGGCCGCTTGCCAGCCCGTGAAAGAGGTCAAAATAGGCGGAAGCATTGAACGGCTTGACCCCGCTCTCGACCTAATTATCTCCCCGGGTGCCCAGGTGGAAATCATTGCCCATGGTTTTGACTGGAGTGAGGGCCCGGTATGGGTTGCCGCGCAAAAGATGTTGTTGTTTTCGGATGTTCCTAAAAACACCATCTATAAATGGACGGAAGAAAAGGGGACCGAGGTTTACCTCACTCCCTCAGGATATACGGGAGCGTTACCCAGAGGTGGGGAGCCCGGATCAAATGGCTTACTGATCGATAAGAATGGAACGCTCATTCTGTCACAACATGGCGACAGAAGGGTGGCCAGCATGGATGCTCCGCTGGCGAATCCCAAACCTGTGTTCAAGACTTTAGCAGATCATTATCGGGGAAAAAGATTTGACAGCCCCAATGATGTAACGATCGACAGGAAGGGAAACCTGTATTTTACCGATCCACCATATGGATTGGAGAACCATGAAAAGGATTCTACCAAAGATGCGCCGTATCAGGGTGTTTATATGATTACTCCTGCGGGCAAAGTAATTTTGCTGATTGACACCCTTAGCGCGCCCAACGGTATTGCGCTTTCACCCGATGATCATTTTCTGTTTATTGGCAATTCCGATGGCAACAAAGCGCGCTGGTATCGATATGAACTGGGTGATACCGCCATCATTTCCGGCCGTGTTTTTTATGATATCAGTTCACAAAATGGAGCCCCCGATGGGATGAAAATTGATAAGAACGGAATTGTTTTTGGATCCGGGCCAGGCGGGATTCTTATTTTCAGCCCGCAAGGGAATTTGCTCGGAAAAATAAAACTACCGCAACCCACCGCGAACTGTGCATTCAGCGAGGATGAGAAAACTTTGTATATCACTTCAGACAGTGTTGTGCTGCGGGTGAAGATGAGATAAGTGCTTAACCGCGGAGGCGCAAAGCCGCAATGGACCGGAAGATTAGCGTATTATTTGGTAGGCCTCATTGTAAAATGGATTGCTTGTGTTGTTCAACCAATCTCAATCACAACGTCATCCGTCAAGGGGTGACCTACGCAGGTGAGCACATAGCCTTCAGCACGTTCAGATTGGGAGAGTCCCTCCTCCTCATCCAACTTCACCTTTCCTGAAATCGCCTTTCCGCGGCAGGCGGTGCACAATCCACTTTGACAACTGTATGGCAGATCGATCCCTTGATCCAATGCCGTCTCCAGGATAAAACGGTTGGGTTGCACGAGAACTTTATATTCCTGGCCATCGTAACGAATGGTGACTACATGCGCCGTGTTGGCCCCGGATGGCGACGGCGTCTCCGATTTCTTTTCCTTATCCAGTACGCCCGCTACAAAACTTTCTTTAAAAATTTTATCCTTAGAAATATGTTGGAGCGCAAGTAAGGTGTCAACATTCTTCATCATGCCTTCCGGACCACACATAAGGTATGTGGTCTTTTCATTACCCCAATCCGGAATACGTTCAAATAACTTCTTGAGCATTTCGTGGTTTAACAATCCAGAATAGCCCTGCCAGTTCATGGGTGCATTGTCCAGCACATGAATCACGTGCAACCTGCCTTCGTCTTCGGTCTGAAGACGGTCAAGTTCTGATTTGAAAATGACGCTATCCACATCGCGGTTACAATAAATAAGAGAGCAAATACTTTCAGACTCCTGACTGAGGATACTTTTAATGATGGACATCATTGGTGTGATTCCCGAACCACCCGCAAACATGATAAGGTGGCGTTTTTTATCATTGCTGTATTCGGTTACAAACTGCCCCATGGGCTCCATCACCTTAAGGGTATCCCCGGGTTTGAGGTGATCAGGGAGCCAGTTGGACATCAACCCATTTTCGACGCGCTTGACCGACACGGCCAGGTCCTCCTCCACAAACGGAGAAGAACAAAGTGAATAAGCTCGTCTGACTTCCTTGCCGTTGATCGTGGCCAGCAGCGTCAGGAATTGACCCGATTTATAGCTGATCTTCCTACCCGCAGGTTGTTTAAAAACGAGGGATATGGCCTCCTTGGTCTCATGAATAACATTCTTGACAATCAGGTCGTAATATTTAGGCCCATTGTGGACTTCCTCCTTCTTTTCACTCTTTTTGAACAATCCAAATGCCATCGGTGCTGAATAGTTAATTAATAAGTTCGGGGCACAAATTTACGGATAAAGTGGCAACCACATGTGGAATTATTACAAATTAAACCAATAGGTCATTTTCAACACGAGCGCCCGGTTCTTGGACTGAAGGTGCTCGGGAAAATAATTTTCGGTATAAACCACAAAAAAATCCGATGCCGGCTTAAACCGCCATTGAAAGCGTGCATTCAGATTAATATTATCATAGCGGTTGTTGTATTGCACAAAGGCCGTAAGAAACAAGGTGCGGGTAAAGGTAAAATCAAGACGCGGACTTACCAATAGAAACTGCGCGTGCCCATAAGCAGACGGAAGCCGGATATCATTGTAATCAAACGTCATCGATGCGCTTCCGAAAGGTTGAAAGCGATATTGCACGGTGCCTCCTATTTCCGATCGCCTTCCATTGTAAAATGCGCCACCGGTTGCGCTCAAAGAATACGTAAAGACTTTTCTTGTATCCGAAGTGTATTTCACATTGTACTCATTCCAGGTAAATACCTGGCCTTTCAATAAAACAGAATCGACTTTTTTTGGATCCAGCACACTAAAATCAGAAGGAAGTTTTTGAAAAATACTTTTTGCTGCTGCGTTAACGGCTGCCGTGTTCTTAAAGTTAACAGCGTAATTAAGTAAAAATATCTTATCGGTAAGCGTTCCGTTGGGGAGTAAGGTGTAATCCACCCCCACACCGGGGCTCATATAAATCACTGATTTGGAAACCGGGTAAAATTTAAGATCTGTTCGCAGTACAGCTCCATAGTTGCCCGGATAAACGGCCATGCTGGGAACGAAACCCGCATCCGCATTGAAATTTTTTCCCAAACTCAGATAGCCGCCAATTACGTTGACGTTACGGCTGGTGTAGGAAAGAAACCCACCATGGGAAAACGCATTCCCTTTGGAGAAATCATCAAACGACTGATGGTAGTAAAATTTACCACCCCAGCGATTATCTTTTGTGATGAGATTGAAATCTGCACCCAGCACCCGGTTGTAAAGATGCAGTCGGGTTACTGTATCCTTGCCGGTCCAGACCCGTTTGATCAGGTCTTCGTGATAATATTTTGTGGAGTCATATCGGCCCGAAAGCAGCGATTGCGTATTCACAAAGAAAAGGTCAATGTTTGATCGGGAAAAAACCTGTCTTTGAAGAACAGCGACCGTGTAGTTCTGTTCTGGTAAGCCGAGTGAGACTTTCTTTTTGGTTTGCATGTTCATTAAACCAATGCGCCATTGAGATCCCAATTTTCCACTTACCCGAGCGCCATAAAGGATGGGTACTTTTGCCAGGTTACCTGAAGAATCTTTCACCAGTCCTATTCGTCGCGAAAAAAAAGGTTGCGTAAACCCGGTGAACCCCGGTGCGGAAAAAAGATCGCTGTTTTCCAAAAAAAATTGTCGTCGTTCGGGAAACTGATACTCAAAACGTGTGAGATTGATCACCTGCCGATCCACCTCCACATTCGAGAAGTCGGGGTTGACAGTGAGGTCCAGATTCAGCGCCGGGGTCAGGCCCACCTTTGCATCGAATCCTGCATTCATCGAATTGACGACGGGCTGATTATTTTCACGGTCTTGTGACGAGGATCCTGTCAAATAAGGAATCAATGAGACATTGGTTCCCGCCTTGGGAGGTGCGTCTTCCCAAACCAATTTACCCGAATAGGCAAAAGAGGCAGTATTAAATTGAATGGGTGCCGCAATCCATCCCGATGCTTGGTTGCGCTTTAAGTCATTTCGTACCATGGACACATTCCAATGATCCACCTGACTGTTATAACGAAATGATTTGAATGGAATCGCCAGTTCCGCAATCCAACGATCTTCAAGTCGCTGCACTTGTGAATACCATTTGTTATCCCAACTGCTGTTGAAACTATCTGAGCCAGAACCTCCACCCGATACCGTCCCTTCATGCTGAACACCATACGGCGAGATCAAAAAATAAAAACCATTGGTAAAGTCATTATACGGGTCGATGGCGATTCCTACCCAGTCGTTGAGACTGGGGTCATAATCCCGACGCAACGACTGCACCACCGATGGAATATGATTGTCGTAACAAACAAAAGAAATGTAAAGGAAGTGCTCATCGAAGGTAAAGCGCGTCTCCGTTTGAAAAGTGGGTGGAAGAGAATCGACCGGGTAGTTGAGAAAAAAATCCTTGGCGGGCGCTGCATGGGTCCAGTCGGGTTCATCCAGAAGACCATCCAACTTGATGATCCCCGTGGCCTTTTTTATTACCAATTCCATACCGGGTTTATTTTTTTGTGCATACGCCAGATAAGGCACTCCGACCCACACCACAAAAAACATTTTTCTCCAGAAACATTTTATCATAAACCCCAAAACTAAGAAAGGAATACTAAAACCCCGCCTTTCCCCAAAGCCATCACGGGCAAGGCAATTCCAAAAGGACAGGGTATTTGCAGGGACCGCTGAAAGGGGTCCGCTTAAAATGATTATTTTAGCGTCTTAATGAATTGATTGTGCAACTGACGCCCCTCACCGCTATCTCTCCTATTGACGGGAGGTACTATCACGCCACCAAACCGCTGGCACCCTACTTTTCAGAATATGGATTGATCCGATACCGTATTCTCACGGAGGTGGAATATTTCATAGCGCTCGTTGATCTAAAATTGCCGGAGCTCGCATCTTTCCCAAAAGAGAAAATAGTATCGCTGCGGTCCCTGTACAAGAATTTTAATGAGACTTCGGCTACTGAAATCAAAGAAATTGAAAAAAAAACAAACCATGATGTCAAGGCGATAGAATATTATTTGAAGAAATCGTTTGACCGCATGGAGCTATCGGCATTCAGTGAATTTATTCACTTCGGACTTACCTCTCAGGATATTAATAATACGGCCACACCACTTTTACTAAAAGAGTTTGTAGAGCAAGAATATTTGCCCGGACTGCATTCACTTATTGCCCTGCTGGAAGAACAGTTCAAGGCGTGGAATTCTGTAGCCATGCTGGCCCGCACCCATGGTCAACCCGCTACGCCGACGCGATTGGGAAAAGAAATTCAGGTTTTTTCCGCACGCATTCATCAACAACTGACTTTGTTAAAAACCATCCCGCACTCAGCCAAATTTGGCGGGGCTACCGGCAATTTCAACGCACACCACGTAGCTTACCCTGAAATAAACTGGATGGCATTTGCCGATCGTTTTGTTTCTCAAAATCTGGGATTGACCCGCAGCCATCCCACTACGCAAATAGAGCACTACGACAACCTGGCCGCGTTGCTGGATAATGTTAAGCGCATCAATACCATTTTGATTGATTATAGCCGCGATATCTGGCAATATGTGGCGATGAACTATTTCAAGCAAAAAATCAAAGATGGTGAAGTGGGTTCATCGGCGATGCCGCACAAAGTAAACCCGATTGATTTTGAAAATGCAGAAGGAAATTTAGGCCTTGCCAATGCTTTGTTGGAACACCTCTCCGCCAAGCTCCCCATTTCCCGCCTGCAGCGCGACCTGACTGATTCAACCGTTTTAAGAAATCTGGGCGTACCCTTTGCTCACACCTATCTTGCCATCGACTCCCTCAAAAAAGGAATTTCAAAACTCGAATTGAATCAGGAAGCAATCTATCAGGATCTCGAAAACAATTGGGTGATTGTTGCAGAAGCCATTCAGACGATTCTGCGAAAGGAAGGTTATCCCAGTCCGTATGAAGCATTGAAAGCCCTTACGAGGAAAAATGAAAAAATCCAGCAAATGGATATCGCTGAATTTATTGATGGGTTGGAGATAAAACCGGAGCTTAAAAAAAGATTGAAAGAGATTACACCCTTTAATTATACGGGGCTGTAGGGGGATTTCGTCACTGGGATTCGACGACCCGCACAAGTGCAAAAGTGATCACGTTTTTTTATGATGGAAACCGGCCGTGCAATTAATCTCCTCCGTCCGTTGTGCATCATGTCACCCAATGCAGTGTCTGCGTCTTCACTGGATTTTCAAAAGGCACATTGTCCTGCTGCGCTTTTTGGTAAAGGCGCTTGATCTCATAGTACCAGCGGGCTTGTGTGTCGGGTTCGCCGATCAGCATCAGTGTGGGGTGCGACTTGAGTCCTTCGCCCAATTTGATGAACACCTCCATGTCCTGCCCTATAAATTGCTTACCCAATCGCTTCAATGGCCACCATAACCATTTCACCAAACTCAGCGAAGAATAGAAAATGTGGTTGAGTTCGGTTTCGTGTTCATTCAACGGGGTGAGGGTGGTGATCGAAACAATCTGATTCTTCTCACCTACTTGAATATGTTCTGTGCGGATGCCGGGAATTTCAAATGTAATTTCCGTAGAGGTGCCCCCTTTGAGCACGCTGTACCCCTTGGAGTTGCTCGAGGGTTTATGACGCACCATTTTGAATCCCAGGGGAGTAGGCTCAAAACTCTTTTCCTTCAACCTTCTTTTTTTTGCCGAGCGCCAATACCAGGACTGGTGTACAAAAGTTACGTGAGCCGGATCCACCAATCCAATCACTGCATGGTCAATGTTGGTCGGCAGCACGACGCGTTCAACGTGCAGAAATTTTTCACCTGGCGCCAACAAGAGGTTGGGCGGCTCCACCCTGGGTTGAATGTTCGATAACTTTTTTTCCGGAATATAAACCCACAGCGTGCCGTTGATTTCTCTCACCGGATAACGAAACGTTCTGATCCTGGTAAAATCAACGCGGCTTTCCGGATCAATGGCGGGGATATTTTTACATACACCATCGCAGCCAAATTGCCAGCCATGATAACAACATTGGATCGTATCCCCGTCAAACCATCCCGCGGAAAGAGGCACACCGCGGTGAGGGCAATTGTCGCGCAGCGCGAAGGGCTGACCTTGACTGTCCCGTCCAAAAACAATTTTTTCGCCAAGGATTTCTTTGCCTTCGAGCTTTCCCTTTTTTAGAAACGATCCATGAAGGGCGAAGTACCAAAGGTCTTTGATAAAAAGAGATGCATCTGCCATGATTTCGCTTCCTTGCTTTCTCTGGTGCCGGAAAAATTTTATTAAAAAAATAGGGCTGCTTATCTCAAACAGCCCTATTTTATGTCAAATCAAATTAGTTGACTTTTTTAGTGAGCTCATTAATTTTCGCTTGTGCCTTATCATTGCCCATGGATTGCGCTTTCTTGTAAAGCTCCAATGCCTCTTTGTAAGTCTCTTTCTTTTTGCGTGGAGCCAGCTTGGTACGGTTGGCTGCTTCTTCCACTGCCTGCGCACGGGCGAAATATGAATCGGCTTCGCTCATCTTGCTCTGAACCATCATCTCCTGGATTTTGGCTTCAATTAAAGAAAGTTCCTGCGTCTTGGTCTGAATCTGACTTTCCTTGTCAGACAATTCCGCTTCCTGAAGTCCGACTGTCGTAATCAAATTCTGATTTGTACTTTTCAACTCCTCCACGCTGGCCTGGAGCGTTGCAATTTCTTTGTTTCTCACTTCCAGATCGGCTTTCAGTTTCTTGATCGTTGCTGCATAAGCATTGGCATTGCCTTTGGACTTCTTCAGTGATTTTTCGAGGCCTTCTATTTTGTTTTGTGTGTCCTTTACATAGTTGTTGATGTCCTTCATACGGGATGTGTAATCGGCATACGTTGTGCCTTCCACCATATTCACGCGGAGCAATTGGCGATTGGCGTCAATGGAGTCCATCAGCGTTCCAACCTCTTGCAGTGTATTGGCAAACTGTTGACTGGTTTGCAATTCTGCCTTCAATGAATCTACCTGCGATTTAAGCTTATCCTTTTCTCCTCCGCAACTCATCATCAGCGCACCCATAGACAAAACAATCAAAAGTTTCTTTACCATACAGTCGTTAGTTTATTTTTCACAAAAGTACGCCTGTTTTGGGCCTGTATTGCCCAAAAACAAATATTTTTTTAATCCATTATTAAATCCTCGTGCTTCATGTAAATTCGCACCCATTCTTACAAATCAACACGGTTTCGATGCCCAAATTGATCACCACGCGCACGCGTATCGCAGACCTGGGCAAACCTCGTATCATCATCGTCGGAGGGGGATTCGGAGGACTGGAAGTAGCCAAAGCCCTCAAGGGATTTAAGGCCCAGGTGGTACTTTTTGATAAATACAATCACCACACTTTTCAGCCGCTATTATACCAGGTGGCCACTTCCGGTTTGGAGACGAGTTCGATTGTTGCTCCCTTCCGAAAATTATTTGGTTCTCAAGCCGACTTTTACTTCCGCCTTGCGGAAGTAATCAATGTGAAACCGGAAGAAAATTATATTGAAACCTCCATCGGCGGTGTAAAATATGATTACCTGGTGATTGCCACAGGTGCCATCACCAATTTTCATGGCATGAAAGAGGTGGAGAAGAATTCTTCTTCCATGAAGACCATTGTGGATGCGACCAAACTCCGCAATAAAATCATTCGCAATCTGGAATATGCGCTGCTCGCAGAAGATGAAGAGGCGATGAACAGCTTTATGGATTTTGTGATTGTAGGAGGAGGGCCGACGGGTGTGGAGCTGGCAGGGGCCCTGTCTGAGTTAAAGAAAAATGTTTTTCCGAAAGACTATAAAGAACTGGACATGCGCGCGATGGACATTCATCTAATCGAAGCTTCGCCCCGTCTGCTCAATGGCATGTCGGCTCAAGCTTCCGCCAAGGCCCTTGAATTTCTTACTGAAATGGGGGTGCAGGTGCGTGTGAATACCGCTGTAAAATCATACGATGGTTATGAGGCGCTACTGAGCGATGGAAATAAACTCATCACACGGTCTTTGATCTGGACTGCCGGAGTGCAAGCCAATCCCATTGCGGGTTTGGAACCGGAATTGATGAATAAAGGAAAACGATTATTCGTCGACCAATTCAATCGGGTAAGAGGTCTCAAAAATATTTTTGCGATCGGCGATGTGGCCTTGATGGAAGGCGATGAACATTTCCCAAAAGGCCATCCTCAAATGGCACCACCGGCACAACAGCAGGGGAGACTACTGGCAAAAAACATCATGAACCTGATCCTGAACAAACCGCTCAAGGCTTTCCACTATCACGACAAAGGTGCGATGGCTACCATTGGTAGGAACAAAGCAGTGGTGGATATGAAAGGTGGGATACGCTTCCAGGGCGCGTTTGCATGGTATATATGGATGTTTGTCCACCTCATGTCGTTGGTTGGTTTTAGAAATAAAGTTTTTACTTTCTTGAGTTGGATGTGGAATTACTTTTCCTTTGACCGTAGTAACCGGTTAATCATCGGCCGTAACGAAGAAAAGATGAATTCCGATGAAGTAAAACCAGAAGAGACAAAATTAATGGTAGAAACCTAAGCAGCGTGGACGATTCGCGACATAATAAACTTCAAACTCTTTCCACAGCCGGAATACTGGTTTCACTGGGTATTATCTACGGTGATATTGGGACGTCTCCTTTGTATGTTTTTAAAGCCATCATCGAAACAGGCACGCGGGAGAGTGCTGGTATTATCACCTCTGGTCTGGTGCTGGGGGGAGTATCCTGTGTCTTCTGGACACTGACCCTAATCACCTCGTTGAAATACATTTATCTGGCACTCAACGCGGATAACAAAGGAGAAGGCGGAATTTTTGCATTGTATGCATTGGTGAGGCGGTATAATGCAAAGTGGGTCATTTATGCAGCCATCATTGGTTGTTGTACGCTGATTGCCGATGGTTTTATCACGCCAGCGATTAGTATTTCATCGGCTGTCGAAGGTGTGAAATTACATTACCCCGGTTTTGAGCCAGCACCCATTGTAATTGGTATTTTGGTTTTGCTTTTTTTCTTTCAGCAATTCGGTACCAGTGTAGTGGGCAAGACTTTCGGGCCTATTATGATGATTTGGTTTATCGCCATCGGTGTAATTGGTCTTGTCCACCTCATCAAAAACCCTACTGTACTCGAAGCGCTTAACCCCATCTATGCATGGGATTTACTTACCCATTACCCTAAAGGATTTTGGCTTTTGGGTGCTGTTTTTCTGTGTACGACGGGTGCCGAGGCGCTTTACTCCGACCTGGGACATTGCGGCAAAGTAAACATCCGGGTTGGATGGGTCTTTGTTAAAATCGCATTACTTCTTAATTATTTTGGACAAGCAGCGTGGCTGTTGGGTCAGGTTGGCACAAGTCTGAATGGCCGAATTCCATTTTATGCCATTATCCCGGAAGAGGTTCTAGTATTTGGTGTCGTCATTGCTACCATGGCCGCCGTCATTGCCAGTCAGGCGTTGATCAGTGGCACCTTTACCCTGGTCAACGAGGCAATGAAATTGAAACTATGGCCCAGTACATTGGTGCGTTATCCAAGCCAAATCAAGGGACAGATTTACATTCCAGCCATCAATTGGATTCTGTTGGCCGGCACCATTGGCGTTGTGCTTCTCTTCAAGGAGTCATCTCAAATGGAAGGCGCTTATGGTTTGGCCATCACGCTCAATATGCTGATGACGACGGCACTTCTCGCTTACTACTTCGGAACAGCAAAACATTCAAGACTCAGAACCAGCGCCATTGCCGTTTTATTTTTTACCCTCGAAGGCATGTTTTTGGTTTCCAACATGAGCAAATTCAGCCAAGGCGGATGGTTCACTTATACCATTGCATTTATTTTCTTTTTGTTGATGTTCATACTG
The DNA here is from genome assembly GCA_043785125.1 of Bacteroidia bacterium. Taxonomy (GTDB): domain Bacteria; phylum Bacteroidota; class Bacteroidia; order Cytophagales; family Cyclobacteriaceae; genus ELB16-189. The sequence continues at coordinate 15,177 of JAYVXP010000090.1, read as the reverse complement.
TTGAAAGCCCGGCATTTGCGCGACCGGCATACGGAGTTTGTGGACTTAAAGCATTACGTTCCCCTCATTCAGGACTTGCAGGCCGACCTGACAATTCAAAAGGAAGCCACCAATCTGGTGTACATGGCCGTAGCGGACAGCAAGCGTTATATTGATTCAAATATTATTTATTCGATATTTAAGAAAAGACCAAAGCGCGCCGATGTCTATTGGTTTGTCCATGTTGATACCGTAGACAGCCCCTATACTTCTAAATATTCCGTTGACACCATCATTCCGAAGAAGTGTTTCTTTGTACGGATCAAGCTGGGATTTAAGGCCGACCATCGTGTTAATCTTTTGTTTAACAAGATCCTTCACGAGATGACGGAAAATGCCGAGATTGATTTAATCAGTCACTATGAATCCCTCCGCAAACACAGCATGCCAGCCGATTTCAAATTTATTATTCTTCATTCCCTTGCCTCAGTCGACAGCGAAATATCCGCCTTTGATGATTTCATTATCGAGGGCTATCGTTTCATCAAACGGCACAGCCTTTCTACTGAAGAAATGTATGGCCTGGAACTGGCCAACGTAGAAGTAGAACCCGTGCCAATCATGGTAGGCCCACCCGCCAAGGTCAGGATCAAACGGGAAAAAGAGGATGTGGAAAGAGAGAAGGAATTGAGGTATCATGATCAGAGGAGTCAGTAATCGGTAATCACTAGTGGTGTCATCCTGTGCCATGACACAATTCGAATCAGCGGTCGATATTGGACGGTTTCGTTCGGAATCGGTTAAAGTCCTAAATAAAATATGCAAAATCAGGGTTAATTTAAGCGAATTAATATGGCATTAATTTGGCGTTGGGCTGGGTGTTCAAAATCCAAAGTCAATGCTCCAAAACTACCTAAAGATCGCTCTCCGGAATCTTCTTAACCACAAGGTCTTTTCGATTATCAACATTTTTGGCCTTTCCATCGGGATTGCTTGCTGTGTTTTACTTTCCTTGTTTATCAAGGATGAATTAAGCTTTGAAACACAATTTCAAGGCTCGGAAAAGATTTACCGAATCACGTCATCCTTTATCAAGGACGATGGAACAAACGAAACATTTCCCCGCTCCTCACCTCCGGTAACGATGACATTATTGGCGGAGTTCCCCGAACTGGAGGCGGCAACGCGCGTGGTGACACCCCCCGGTGTGGAGCAACATTTAGTGCGGTATGAAAACAAAACATTTTATGAAAAGCACGGAGCACTGGTAGACTCTACTTTTTTTGATGTCTTTTCCTACGACTTTCTGGAAGGCGACCGTCGTACTGCCATGGATGGCCGGTCGGTTGTGGTGATCTCAGCGATGTTGGCGAAAAAACTATTTGGCAACCAAAGCGCCCTGGATCATTCGCTCATCATTAACAGCGGCAATTCAACCGACACCTTCCGCGTAACTGGTATCCTCAGGAAACCGGAGAAAAAATCTCATCTGGATGCAGACTTCTATATGAGCATGAATAGCAATGGATGGGGAGATTATGTCAATTCAGTTTCCACCTGGGCTGGGCAAAATTTTACAGCAGGCTACATCAAACTGAAACCCAATTCAAATGCCGCCGGGGTGGAAGAAAAACTGCCTGCCATCCTCAATAAATATGGTGCTAAAGATTTGAAAGAATTGGGCATTAAAAAACAAATGCATCTACAGGCTTTACGGGACATTCACCTTTATTCCAATTTTTCCAAAATCTTCGGTGACGATCAGGAAAGCAGCATAGCAACAGTTTATATTCTGGCCTCTATCGGCATCTTTATTCTATTGATTGCGTGTATTAATTTCATGAACCTGACCACAGCCAAAGCGTCCCAGCGGGCGGGCGAAGTGGGTGTGCGTAAATCATTGGGTGCCAATCGCCGAAACCTGATCGGTCAATTCCTGGGGGAAAGTATGACCATCGTGACCATCGCAATGATCCTGGCAATTGGAATTGTGCAGGGGACCATGCCAATATTCAATAGTCTGACCAACAAAGAGCTGAGTATGAACGCGGGGAACATGGGTTACATTAGTTTGTCACTCATCAGCATAACCCTCATCACAGGATTGATTGCAGGAAGTTATCCTGCCTTTTTTCTCTCAGCGTTGCAGCCAATACAGGTTTTGAAAAACAAAAAGTTAAGTAGTGGCGCAGGAAACTGGCTGAGGAAATCCCTGGTGGTCTTTCAATTCGTCATCTCCATCACGCTTATTTCATCGATTATCATTATACAAAAGCAAATGAACTTTGTTAAAAATCAGCCACTCGGATTTAACCCGGATTACAAAATCATGATACCGCTCAGGACGGAAGAAGCAAAGAAAAACTACCAACCCTTCAAAGACAAGATTAAACAAATCAGCGGAATCAACGAGGTTTCGGGAACCACTGCACTGCCGTCAACCACCATCTTCCAGGATGTACCACTCTACCCGGCAGGATCGAATATGGAAAAAGCCCACCTCCATTTCAATATTGATGTCGATGAAAATTATTTTAAGGTCCTCGGGATTAAGCTGCTGATGGGCCGGGATCTGATAGCTGGCAAAGACACCAGTTCCTTTGGCAACACAGCCCCCCTTCGTGTGCTGGTTAATCAGGCAAGTTTGAAAGTTTCCGGGATTGATCCCGCCAAGGCATTGGGCGAAAAATTGTACATCGACTGGCAGGGAAAACACATTGCATTTGAGATTATTGGCGTCGTGGAAGATTTCCACCAGAATTCCTTTCACCAGGTCATTTCTCCATTGCTCTTCATCATGCCTTCGCGACAGCAGGATTTTTCTTATGTCGTTGTTTCCGTTGATGCAAATCATTACCAGAACACCGTACCTCAAATAGAAAAGGCGTGGAAGCAAATCACGCCCAACACACCGTTTGAAAATCAATTTCTTACCGACAACATAAGAAAACAATATGAAAGAGACGACAGGGAGAGCCTCATCATTACTATCTCCACCCTACTCGCCATTTTGATTTCGTGTCTTGGCCTATATGGTTTATCAATTTATGTTGCGGAAAGAAAAATGAAGGAAATCGGTATCCGGAAGGTGCTGGGGGCTTCCGTACAGGGAATTGTGGCAATGCTATCCAGGGATTTTATTAAATTGGTGCTCATCGCCTTTTTCGTGGCCGCACCGCTGGGCTATCTGGCAATGAATTGGTGGCTGCAAAAATTTGTATTTAAGATTGAGTTGAACATTTTTGTTTTCTTACTTGCCGGGTTGGTTTCTTTTGCCATCGCATGGATCACGGTAGGTTTTGAATCCATTCGAGCGGCATTGGGAAATCCAGTGGACTCTTTAAGGAATGATTAATTACTATTTTGCAATCAACACCCGAATCAACGTCAGGCTACTTTTAATTTTTTCACTTAACACGCTGAGAACATGAACATTTTTGTTGCAGGACTTAATTTTAAGATCAGGCCGGAAGACCCCCAATCTGCTTTTGTGAAATTCGGAGAAGTTTCTTAGGCCAAGATTGTATAAACATCATTAGAAACACAAATCAAACTCAGCGAAGCTCAGCGCAGGCTTATGTAGCCCAGGTCCTTCCCACTTCTGCCAAGGGCAAACAGCCGTGATAGGCTCCGGGGACCGGATCATATTGCAATACTTGCGTTGCGCCTGGCTCGGAAGTAAAAAATCCCAATAAGGTCAGTTCCTTGATTACAAGAATAAACGGTTTTTCTCTTACTTCACCCTTTGCAGACGGAGCTTTCGCTGCCGCCACGGCAGGATCGTGAATTGCCTTCACCATTCCCTTTTGTTTTCCTGGCTCCAGATCAACAAAGGAACTGCCGTAGATCTTTTTCGTTTCCTCTTCAAACTCTTGCAGTCCTTTGAGAAAGCGATCTTTTTCGGCTTGTGGGTAAGCATCCTTCAGAATTAAATCGATAAAGGAAGGCACGCCCACATCCTTGGCACCGGGTGTATCGGTTTTGGGAATAATCACTTCCGCAATCTCCCCCACCAGATTTGCTTGCTCGACGGTAAAAAATACAGGCTTATAATTGAGCTCGTGTGCCGGTTTGCATCCTTTCAATATCCCCATGATCGCAGGGGCCGATACGGCATAGCCCAGTATCAACGCTGTCCTTTCAATGGCTTCTCGTCGGTTCATGATTTCTTTTTTTATCCGTCAAAAAAATCTTACAGGTTTCCTTTTTTCAATTCACTCACTGCATAATCAGCTGCCCTGGCCGTCAAAGCCATATACGTAAGGGACGGGTTCTGACAAGCTGCCGAAGTCATACAGGATCCATCAGTCACGAATACATTTTTGCAGGCATGAACCTGATTCCACTTGTTCAAGACTGAAGTTTTAGGGTCTTTTCCCATTCTGGCAGTTCCCATTTCGTGAATACCCAAGCCTACGCTACCCACACCATTTCGCGAACGAACATTTTTTGCTCCGGCCGTCTCCAGCATTTCGGCTGCATCATTAGCCATGTCAATACGCATCTTGATTTCATTCTCTTTTAACTCGGTATCAAAATAGAGGGTAGGCAGGCCATACTTATCTTTTTTCTCCTTATTCAGTTTTACATAATTTTCATGATAAGGAAGTATTTCACCAAAGCCACCGAATCCGATCGACCACTTCCCTGGTTTTGTCACTATTTCTTTTAATTCTACTCCAATGTCATATTCAGACACCATGCTCGACCAGTTTTGACGGCTTGCTCCTCCTTGATATCCAAAACCCCTTAAATAATCTCTTTTCTCCTTTCCTAAATTCCGGAAACGAGGAATATAAATTCCATTCGCGCGTCGGCCAGTATAATATTTGTCCTCCATTCCATCCAGGTCACCCGATGCTCCCACATTAAGGTGGTGGTCCATAATATTACATCCCAATTCCCCAGAGTCATTACCAAATCCATTGGGAAACCGGGTAGAGATGGAGTTGAGCAGGATGAAAGTGGAACCAAAAGTGGAGGCACACAGGAAAATAATTTTAGCGTAATATTCAATCTGTTCACCGGTTTCGGCATCGAGTACTTTAACCCCCGTTGCCTTTCCTTTTTTATCGTCGTAAATCAATTCATAGACAATGGAATTTGGTCGCAAAGTCATATTGCCTGTTTTTTCCGCTTCCGGAAGCGTGGATGAATTGCTGCTGAAATAACCTCCATAAGGGCAACCGCGAATACACAAATTCCGAAACTGGCACGTGCCCCGCTGGGGACTGTGTCCCAAAGGAGCCGTGACATTGGCGGTTCGGCCGATCGTTACAAACCGGCCAAATTTTTCCTTCACCGATTTTTGAAAATCCTTCTCCGCGCAATTCATCTCCATGGGTGGAAGAAATTTTCCATCGGGAAGATTGGGTATCCCTTCATTTTGTCCGCTGACACCAATAAAACTTTCCGCATAATCATACCACGCAGCAAGGTCTTTATATCGAATCGGCCAATCGACGCCAAAGCCGTCCTTTGCATTCGATTCAAAATCCATTTCACTCCAGCGGTAGCTTTGACGACCCCAGGTCAGTGAGCGGCCTCCAACGTGATATCCGCGAATCCAATCAAATCTTTTTCCCGGCGCCTCGGTGTAGGGGTTTTCCAAATCGTTGACAAACCAATGCTTTGAAGATTGCCGACCTACATACCCCGTCCGATTCTGGATCGGTTGATTTTTCAGGTCTTCCAAGGTTGGGCGATCGGCATACGGAATTTGCCATGGGTCTTTTGTTGCAGTGGGATACTCCAGGTGCTTTACCATACGCCCACGTTCGAGTACTAAAGTTTTCAGGCCTTTGCCCGTAAGTTCCTTCGCAGCCCAGCCGCCACTGATTCCGGTGCCGACCACAATGGCATCATAAACATTTTTTTTCTCTGCTTCGGTGTTGAGGTGCATAGATGTTGCTTTTAAAAGGTCATGAAAGTTAGGTTTTTTTGGCTTTGATTGTATTCCCAAATTATGTTTTTGTTCCTTCATTTGAAGAGCGGCGAATATTGAATTTGGTAAAAAACGCTTGCTGGGGTCGAATCTATTCTTACTTTTAAACTTTACCTGATTTTATGTCTACATCCAATACCGCTTTTCGCAACTCTATTGTTGCATCCCTGGGTGGCTTTTTGTTTGGCTTTGATACGGCAGTGATTTCCGGTGTGGAAACCACAATTCAGGCGCTGTGGTCCCTGGATAAAGTGGAACATGGATTTACGGTTGCTTCGGCTCTTTTGGGCACCGTCATCGGGTCAGTCATTGCCGGGCGACCCGCTGAGGCCTACGGTCGAAAGAAAGTATTGCAAGGCATAGGTCTATTGTATGTGATCACCTCGCTGGGAGCAGCACTGACCTCCTCCTGGGCATTCTTTATCGCTTTCAGGTTTCTCGGCGGCATCGGTGTGGGGGCATCATCGGTTGTAGGTCCCATGTACATTTCAGAAATTTCTCCTGCCCATCGGCGTGGACGACTCGTGGCGCTGTTCCAATTCAATGTGGTGACGGGTATTCTCATTGCTTTTGTTTCCAATTATTTTCTTTATGGCGTGAGCGAAGATTCCTGGCGTTGGATGCTTGGTGTTCAGGCATTCCCTTCCTTGTTTTTCTTCATCATGGTTTTTGTGGTGCCCGAAAGTCCGCGTTGGCTGATGAAGAAAAAGCGCGTGGAGGAAGCAAGAATAGTGTTGCAATCCGTTGGCGAGCCGGATGTGAATGGGGCCATCAATAGCATTCAGCAGTCACTGGAAAAAGAGGAGGGCATCTCAAAAGAAAACTTATTTTCAAAAGCCTACCGTCAGCCCATCGTCTTTGCGATGGGTCTCGCCATATTCAATCAACTATCGGGCATCAATGCGATCATGTATTATGCACCCCGAATTTTTGAAATGACCGGACTGGCAAAAGACACGGCGTTGTTACAATCGGTATCCATCGGTCTCACAAATATGGTCTTCACATTGTTGGCAATTTTAGTGATCGACAAGTTTGGTCGGAAAACGCTGCTGATGATTGGATCGGTAGGGATGGTATTCTGCTTAGGAATGGTCGCAAAAACTTTTTACACGCAAGATTTTGGAAGCTACTGGGTGATGGTTTATTTGATCGGATTTATCGCCTTTTTTGCATTCTCGCAGGGCGCTGTAATTTGGGTCTTCATTTCCGAAATTTTCCCCAACAGCATACGAGCCAAAGGACAAGCGCTAGGAAGCTTTACGCATTGGGTAATGGCAGCAGCTATTTCGTGGACCTTCCCCATTTTCGCGCAATCCAGTAAGATGGGAGGCGCTTATGCCTTTACCTTATTTAGCGTAATGATGTTTCTGCAATTTTTCTTTACATGGAAAGTGTTGCCGGAAACAAAAGGAAAATCACTTGAACAGATTCAGGGGGAGGTTATGTTGCATTGATTATCCCAAAGAACAAAGTTTGAAGTCCAAAGCTCATGTCTGTCAATATTACGTCACTACGGGACTTTGACTGGCTTATTCATGGTTACCCATATTCTATCCCTACGGGACTTTTCAATTTTCACAGAGAAATCTAATTTAGACCCGGTCTTTCAGCCGGAACACAAATTTTAGTCCGGACCACACTTCGTCAACGGCGCAGACTTTGACATCAACCAGTCCATTTTCCAAGCCAAAGTCGCGGATTGTATTTTCGTCCAGATCGGTAGTTACTTTGGCCGACTTCTTAGGCCAGGACACCCAGAGCATTCCATCTTTTTTTAGTAAATTTTTATTGACTAAAAACTCCTTTTTGAATTCTTTTTTTTCTGTTACAAACAAATGAATAAAATCGAGTCCGCCCTTGCTTATGCTCTTCACCCCTGCCTCCTCCGGCAAAGGAGCAAGCCAATCCCAATACATTTTGGGCTCGTGAATTGTTTTCATCTGGTGACCGGGCTTGATCCCCAGTTTCTTGAGCAGTGGCGTACCTGAATATCCAGCCATGGTGATGTTTCTTTATCGGTGTTTCAATTAATCCAATTAACCTTCAATAAAAATACGAATTTGTAATATCCATTCATTGCACATCCGGCAAAAAAAAAGCCCCCTGAAATTCAGGAGGCTACTGATAATTTAGCTATTTGCTATTTGCCTGATTTCTGCTGCTCCCCCATCTTCTCCATCTCTTTGTCAAAGGTATCTTTGAATTTCTGATAATCGTAATCGATCTTGAGTTTGTCATCGGTTGACATGCGTTCATTGTATTTCTTCACCAGGTCATCGGCGGAAAGTTCGATGGCGATATAGGTTTTATACCTGTTTTCGCTGGTCACCATCAGTTTTTCGCAAATGGTACGGATACCCGACAAGGTTTGATCTACTACTTCGCGGTTAAGGCTCTCAAATTTTTGTTCGAGGTCTTCCTTGCGGTTCATGCTACGGGAATTGGTGTAATTGTCCGTTACTGTTTTCACCGTGGTCTGAATGGCCTGGGCGAGTTCATTGCGTGCATTGGTTTCAGCGATTTTTTTGGAGGTCACCTGATCCATGCTTTCACCCACAGAGTTGGCACGAAAAACCTTATCTGTTGTAAAGAAATCAGGTCCAGAGCATGGAACAACGACTTCCTTTTCACCAACAGGGCCAGCTGGCTTCTGGGTTGCTTTACAGCCGCTGATGATGATCGCGGCCAGTGAAATCATAATAAAAGATAAACTAATTAGTTTTTTCATATCATTTTCATATTTGGTTCTGCAATTTAGTTAATACAATTTACAGGCCAACTTTCTTTTAGGCTCATAAACACGATTCCGAGGTTAAAATTATTCCAAATTACTGCAAAATCGTATTCAAGAGCTCAGGCATCTTTTCCCTTTCCAATATATCCATGCTCTTGTTATAAGCTTCCTGACTGGAACGATCATAGTCCAGACTATAACCTTTAATCCTGTCGAGCGTGGTGGCATAAATCTCCTTGTTGTCACGAAGGGTAACCACCCGGATGATTGCAGTTACATAGGTTATGTAAATGCTTCCGGACGTAGCCCCTTTTTCCGAATCAGCGTTGAGGTCCATCCAAAGCTCGGCCTTCTTTTTATCATCCGTAATCTCAAAACCGGAACTGGTAATAAAATTTTTTAGCCGATTTGTGAGTTGTTGATTGGCCTTGTCTGATCCAAAGTTTCGTTCTATGGATGAAACATAGACCAATGGGCGTTGCACTTTTAAAAGTATGTTGGCCTTGGGCACATCCATTTTTTGCGCTACCAGCGATGAAACATCAGTAGAATCCTGTCCTGAAAAAGCAAGCAGGTTCACTTTTACACTCACGGTCTGTTCCATATCGCGCGCACTGATTTTCGTGATCAGGATTTTGGTTTGTCCATGCGCATCGGTCATGTAATTGGGAAAAACGATGCCCGCTCCCTTCTCAAAGCCAGCCACAAGCGGCAGCGCTGCTATGGATTTGCCGGACTTTTTCAGAACCGATTTTGCCATCACCGTCTGCCCGCTTTCCGCCACCCTCCTATTGACCATAATCTCAGACGGGGCGACGCTAATTTGAATTTCATCCAACAGCAATTGCATGTTGGAATAAATCTCGTTAGTCAGGAGAATACTTTTCCCTTCAAAATCAAGTTGAATTGGTTCGGCCAGGTATTTCTCAATCGCGCGAAAGCCCTGAAAATAAAAACCCAGCGCTTGCACGAGATCAACAGCCCGTTCCGACTGTTTTGCTTTGGTGAAAAAGTCCAGCGCCAGGATTACCGCATTGCGTTTCTGTTCGTCCTTTATTTCTTTATAACGCTGTTTTGAGAGCCTGTAGTACACCCAGTAATTTTGTTGATCCTGCCACGAATCAACCTGTTCAAATTCCTGAATATCATCAGCAGCTTTGGTGTTAATAATCTGTTCGTATTTTTCCTGAAATTCCTTATTGGCATCAATCTGGCTCAATACCGAAGTCGAGGAGACGTTGACCTTGATTTCGGAAATCAAATCTTCCAGTGCGCTCTTCTTGGCTTCCTGAATAAAATTATTAGTTCCGCTTTTGGTGCTGTGACCGATGCCAATATAATAACGGTCTTCCGGTGGTTTTGAACTCAGCCAGTACGGTTTGGGGTTAGCATCGGTTTTGCCTGTTGTAGGCTTGGTTATTGAGGGACTGCACCCCGCGAGAACAACAGCGAGCAGAAAAATACTTTTTACGGAATAAAATCGGGAGACTCTTCGTTGTGGTAACAGATTCATGCCAGAAAGTGGTTTTAAAAGGTAAATCTAAGTTCAAAAATCGAAGGCAATGAACATTGTCCGATAATTTTTAACTTTAAATCATATACGAAGGGTTATGAAAAAACCAGTGGTTTTATTGATAGGCGTAGCACTTTTGTCGTCCTGCCAAAAGAGTGAAGTGATTTCTGAATTTACCGGAAAACAAACAATTTATGAGTTGCAAGCGGGTTCTCAGTATCCCATCAGTGGCACCGCAACCTTCAAAGAACGTAAGGATGGTGACGTGACCATTTTAGTACAGCTCACCGGTACATCCGACGGCACGACCAGCCCGGTGCATTTGCATTTGGGCGATATCGCCGCACCCGCTGCAGGCGTTGCAGCGCTGTTGAGTCCGGTAAATGGAAAAACAGGTGTGAGTGAAACCAAGCTGAGCCAACTTGGCGACGAAACTCCGGTCACGTATCAAAGTTTGATCAAGCTCAATGCCTGTGTGAAAGTGCATCTTTCTGATGTGGGCGCAGCGCGCGATATTATTCTTGCTGCCGGCAATGTTGGTATCGCCAGCACCCAATCCATTTCCAGTGGAAGGATAGGAATTGCGGTTTGCAAAAGTGAGTGATTGAGTTTCCTTAATCCCCTCCCCCCACTACCACTTCATAAGAAGAAAGCATAGCGGAGAAATACTCCCGGTTGAGTCGCGCAATGTTGGTGACCTGAATGTCCTTCGGGCACTCGGCCTCGCAGGCTTTGGTATTGGTACAGGAACCAAATCCTTCAGCATCCATTTGTGCTACCATTCTTTCTACACGCTCCTTGCGCTCAGGTTTTCCTTGTGGTAACAACGCAAACTGAGATACTTTGGCGCTGACAAACAACATGGCAGAAGAGTTTTTGCATGCCGCCACACAGGCACCACAACCAATGCAGGCTGCTGCATCAAAGGCCTCATCCGAAACTTTTTTAGGAATTGGAATCTCATTGGCATCCGGAATACCTCCTGTATTCACAGAAACATATCCTCCTGCCTGCTGTATCCGGTCAAACGCAGTGCGGTCAACGATCAAATCTTTAATTACTGGAAAGGCTTTTGCCCTCCAGGGTTCTACCGTGATGGTCTCCCCATCATGGAAGGTGCGCATGTGAAGCTGGCAAGTGGTAGTCTGCAGCGGACCGTGCGGATGGCCGTTGATATACAAACTGCACATTCCACAAATTCCTTCTCGGCAATCATGGTCAAAAGCGATCGGGTCCTCTCCTTTTTTAGTGAGTTCCCCGTTCAACACATCAATCATTTCCAAAAATGACATGTCGGCTGAAACATGATCAATGTCGTAAGCCTTGAATTGACCTTTTGTAAGCTGGTCCTTTTGCCTCCAAACTTTAAGCTTAATCTTCATAGCTACCGGGATTTTTAGGATTGAAGGATTTCAGGATTATGACTGGTCCTTCTCTCAATTCTCTATTCTCAATGGTATTACTTATAACTTCGTTGTGTCAACTTAACATTTTCAAAAACCAGCTCTTCCTTATGAAGCACTTCTGGTTGATCCTGGCCCTTATATTCCCATGCTGATACATACGTAAATTCATCATCCTTCCGTTTTGCTTCTCCATCTATTTGGGATTCCTCGCGGAAGTGCCCGCCGCAGGATTCTGAACGGTTGAGGGCATCGTCTACCATCAACTCACCCAATTCCATAAAATCGGCAACACGCCCGGCTTTCTCCAATTCCTGATTCAGTTCGCGTGATCCACCAAGCACATTTAAATTTTGCCAGAACTCTGCCCGCAGGGCCTGAATCTTTGTTTTGGCTTGCTTTAATCCCGCCTCGTTGCGCGACATGCCACAGAAATCCCACATCGCAAGACCCAGTTCGCGGTGGAATTCATCGACCGTTTTCTTGCCTTTAATACTCAATAATTTATTGACTCTGCCATTGACAGCTGACAGTGCTTCCTTAAAAGCAGGATGATCTGTACTCACTTTATCATTCCAGCCAATGTTGGCCAAATAGTCGCCGAGGGTGTAGGGTATTACAAAATAGCCATCGGCCAGACCTTGCATGAGCGCACTTGCGCCTAATCGATTGGCACCGTGATCAGAAAAATTGGCTTCGCCCAGCGCATAGAGCCCAGGAATATTGGTCATCAGATTGTAATCCACCCACAAGCCGCCCATGGTATAGTGAACAGCGGGATAAATCATCATCGGACCTTCATAAGGATTTTCGCCGGTGATCTGGGCATACATGTCAAACAAATTGCCATACTTTGCCTCAATTGTTTTGCGTCCATCGCGCTTGATGGCATCGGCAAAATCAAGAAATACGGCGAGTCCTGACCCCACACCTCTTCCTTCATCACAAACCTGTTTCGCATTGCGCGACGCCACATCGCGTGGCACGAGATTTCCGTAAGACGGATATTTTCTTTCAAGGAAATAATCTCTTTCTGATTCCGGGATACCCGCAGCCTCTTTTGATTTCAAACCCGGTCGTGCGGTCTTGGGAACCCACACGCGCCCGTCATTGCGGAGCGATTCCGACATCAGTGTAAGCTTGGACTGGTGTTCTCCGGATACGGGAATACAAGTCGGGTGAATCTGTGTAAAGCAAGGATTGCCAAACAAGGCTCCTTTCTTGTGTGCTCTCCATGCCGCCGTGACATTGCTTCCCTTCGCATTGGTGGAGAGATAAAATACATTTCCATAACCTCCCGTACAAATCAGTACGGCGTGAGCGCTGTGGGCTTCAATTTTTCCTGTCACCAGATCGCGGGTAATGATTCCCCTGGTTTTTCCATCGGCAATGACCACATCGAGCATTTCGGTGCGGTTATACATTTTTATTTTGCCATTGGCGATCTGACGGTTCAGGGCACCGTAAGCGCCCAACAAAAGCTGCTGACCGGTTTGTCCCCGTGCATAGAATGTTCTCGATACCTGAGCGCCACCAAAAGAACGGTTGGCCAGCAATCCACCATATTCGCGCGCAAAAGGTACCCCCTGCGCCACACACTGATCGATGATGCTTACACTTACTTCTGCCAGCCGGTAAACATTTCCCTCACGGGCTCGGTAGTCACCGCCTTTGATCGTATCATAAAAAAGACGGAAAATACTGTCGCCGTCATTTTGATAATTCTTGGCTGCATTAATGCCTCCCTGCGCTGCAATACTGTGGGCACGGCGGGGGCTATCCTGAAAGCAAAATGCCTTTACATTGTAACCCAGTTCACCCAAAGACGCCGCAGCAGAAGCTCCGGCCAGGCCGGTTCCCACCACGATCACATCGTACTTTCGTTTATTGGCCGGGTTGACAAGCTTTAAATTGAATTTATGTTTGGTCCACTTCTCAGCCAGGGGGCCTTCCGGAATTTTGGATTCGAGCTTCATATCGCAACGCCAATTTTTAGGTAGAACATCATAATCGGAATGAGAGCAAACAATGCAGGAACGATAAGGGCAAATGCCTTGCCGACAAAACCGATGATGGGATTATACTTTTGGTGATTCAGTCCAAGGGTCTGGAACGCACTTGCAAATCCATGCCATAAATGAAATCCCAATGCGATCATCGAAACTACATAGAGTGCTACATACCAGCCTTCAGAAAAGGCAAAGGCCACAATCTTGTACAAATCTTTTACTTCTTTTCCGTCGTAGTTGGCTGTCGCAATCCCGCCCCAATGCATCTCAGCCCAAAATTGCCGCATGTGCACTACCAGGAAAAACAGAATAATGGTACCGAGAATCCCCATATTTCTGGAAGACCAGGCTGAAGACTTTCCACTGGTTACCGCATAATCATCCGCACCCCGAGCCGCGCGATTCTTGCGGGAGAGTGTAATGGCTAGAAAAATGTGAAGAAGAATAAAAAAATAGTTTCCATAAGAAACGACCTTGATCAGTGGATTGGTGGTCATGAACTCAGCATAAACATTGAAGGCTCTTCCCCCATCTCCTTTTAATAACTGAAGGTTTCCCGAAAGGTGAACGGCAAGAAACAAGATCAAAAAGAGACCTGTGAGTGCCATCACCAGCTTTTTTCCCAGCGAACTGGTGAACAGATCAACAAACCATTTCATTTGAAGATAGTTAATTTAGTTAAATGGGATATCCCGTATGATCCCCGTATGCGTGGAACAAATTAATCATACTCATTCCATCATGGGTTATTCGTAGTGATGATTGAACCAAAAATACTTCCCAAAGATTTACTAAACAATCCGATGACCTATTTTTTAAATATTCAAATAAGCCGTGAAATCACGGAAAAGGAGGTGAAATCATCCGCTTCAGAGCAGTTTAAAGAGCGCTATGATCAGTGAGATCACAGTTACGGCAATAAGAAGAAACCATTCTCTTTTAACTAAGGCAACAACTTTGTTCCAAAGCGTTTTCATGGGTTTTATGATTAAGTTTTGACTTATTAGCCCAAAGCAGATACCCAATACCATGGACCTATCCTTCAACCAGTTATGAATAAAGAAAGGCTCCATTTTGCCCAATTCAGGCCAAATCTTCTCAAAATGGGACATTTGGTGCTATCCCTATTGCGCGTATTTTTACCATTACAACCACTTGACTTCTCTTCATGTACTTGATCTTTGATACGGAAACCACGGGTGTACCGCACAACAAAACTGCACCCATCACCAACCTGGAAAACTGGCCGCGGCTCGTCCAAATCGCGTGGCAACTTCATGATGAAAATGGGAAACTCTTTTCTCAACACAGCTACCTGATCAGGCCCGATGGTTTTGACATTCCGTTCAAGGCCGAAAAAATACATGGCATTTCCACCCAGCGAGCACTCGAAGAAGGGCACGATCTAAAACTCGTGCTCGAATCTTTTATTCGCGACCTAAGCAAGACCCAAGTCCTGGTGGGTCATAATATTGAATTTGACATCAATATTATCGGCGCCGAGCTGATTCGGCAATCCCTTGATACCACCCAGTTATTGCAATCAGATAAAGTCGACACCGGTCTGGTCTCCATTGATTTTTGTCAGCTTC
>JAYVXP010000089.1:0-6602 GCA_043785125.1 Bacteroidia bacterium | reverse complement strand
CCGATTCAAACGGTAACTTCAAATTGAGTGTCCCAGCAACTGGTGGCACCGTAGTTATTTCGTTTATTGGTTTCGCCACGCAGGAAATTGACATTGGCGAGCGAACAATCATCGACTTAACGATGACCCCGGATACCAAGCAGTTGTCGGAAGTAGTGGTAACGGCTCAAGGTATTTCCCGCGATAAGAAGGCTTTGGGTTATGCCGTGAGTTCTATAAGTGAGGATCAGCTTTCGCAACGGCCTGTGAATGACATTTCCCGCGTTTTGCAGGGGAAAATCCCCGGTGTTGTTATTAATCCTAGCGGAGGCGTAAGTGGTACCGGCTCCAGCATTAATATCAGGGGATATTCTACCCTTACGGGAAGCACTCAACCCCTGTGGGTTGTCGATGGTGTACCGTTTAGCTCTGCTACGAATGCTGCCTCAGGTTTTACGACCGGTGGTGCAGCCACGGCATCAAGCCGTTTTCTCGACCTGGACCCGAATACCATTGAAAACATCAGCGTTTTGAAAGGATTGTCAGCCACTGTTTTGTATGGCGACCAGGGCAGAAATGGTGTAATCCTTGTTACGACAAAGTCAGGAAGCACCAAAAAGAGAACTTCTTCCATTAGTGTTCAACAATCTCTTTCCACCACGGAAATTGCCTCCTGGCCTAAATTACAGAACAACTATGGTAACGGTTTTCAACAGTTTTCTGGGACTTCACCGGTATTTTTCAGCAACTGGGGCGCTAATTTTCAGGAAACCGACTCAACGGGACATCCATTCCAGTTCATAAGCGATCCTTCAGTACGGGATGCCTTCCCTCAGTATTATTTTAAACGTACTGCCTATGCCGCTCAACGGGATCCTATCGGATTTTTTCGGAAAGGGCTCGTGTCCAATACATCGCTGAATTTTCAGGGGGGGACCGACAAGTTGACCTATAATGCTTCTGTTAGTTATACAAGTGAGCAAGGTTATACTCCTGGGAATGATTTAAAAAGATTGAATATTTCAACGGGTTTTACAGCAGCAGTGACCAGTAAGTTTACCATCAGAACTTCCTTGCTGTATGCCAACACGGACCTCCAAACGCCTCCACTGAATCAGGCAACGGGCGGCGGAGCTTCCGGTGGAGGGGTGCCTTCCTTGTATGGTCAATTCTTATATACACCCCGCAGCGTAGATGTCTTGGGCCTTCCTTTTGAAACACCCCTGGAACATAAAACTGTTTACTACCGTGGCGGTAATGATATTCCCAATCCTAATTGGATTGCAAAATATCAGAAAGAGACCGACGTTACCGATCGGTTCTTTACAACAGCAGTCATGTCGTATGATTTCACCGATAACATGAGTTTGTCCTACAAGGTCGGTTTTGACACGTATACAGAAAGGCAAAACCGGATGTACAACAAAGGTGTGGGCCCGACGTACCCCAACATAGATAGAGGTGTATTTCAGACCCAGACATTGTCTAATACAATCTGGAACCACGATCTTATTTTTACCTTTAATAAGAATATCACAAGCGATATTCACATGCTGGCCCGCGTAGGCGGCAATGCCCGTAACGACTATTTCATCCGGGATGGAATTTATTCGGAATCGCAGACGGTGTTTGGACTTTTCAGGCATTCGAACTTCCAGACAGCCTCTTCACGCAGCACGGCTTTTGACGGCCGGGTTTTCTACCGCACCACCATGCAGCAGCGATATGGCGTGTACGGAGATTTTTCGTTTGACTATAAAAACTATCTGTACTTGAACCTGGCCGGTCGTAACGACTGGTCGTCCACACTTGAGCAGGGAAATAACTCGCTCTTCTATCCCAGCGCCAGTGTTTCATTTGTTCCTACAGAAGCTTTCTCCGGTCTGAAGTCTAATAAATTAAATTTTTTGAAATTCAGATTGGGCTACGGAACTTCCGCGGGATTTGCCCCGGTGTATACCACACGCAATGTGATTGCACAAAACCTGAGAGGATTCATAAATACAGCCGGGACTATCGTTGGAGAACAAACTGTATCGGATCAATTGGGTAACAGTAAGTTGAAGCCTGAACTTCAGCAGGAAATAGAGCTTGGCTTTGAGGCCAAGTTTTTCAATGAACGGTTTGGAATAGATTTCACAGTGTACAACCGTACTACCAAGAATTTGATCACATCTGCACCTATTGATCCGTCCACCGGATTTACGAGTACCTATACAAATGTTGGCAAGTTGGAAAATAAGGGTATGGAGGTGGGGCTTAGCGGGACCCCGCTTCGTTTGGGCGCGTTCGAATGGAATATGATTTTGAATTTAACAATCGTCAGGCCAAAAGTTATTGACCTGGGCCCCGATATATCGGAAGTTGTTCTCTCCGGGTTTACCACCCGCGGTAACTTCGCCATCCCGGGCCAGCCAATGAATATCATTAAAGGATCACATGCTCTTCTTGATCCTGCGGGAAAAAGAGTGGTAGGCACCGACGGCCTGTATGTAGCGGATCCAAATATTGGAATAATCGGTGATCCGAATCCTAAATATCTCACCACGCTCATTAACACATTTAGCTATAAGGGATTCTCATTTTCCTTCCAGTGGGATTATCGTCACGGCGGAAAAATGTTTGCATCGACGGCGAGCGCTACGATTGCCAGGGGTACAACGACTGATACTGACTACAACCGCGACCTGCTTGTAATTTTACCTGGTTCTAAGATAGTCAGCACGGATGCCAATGGTGTAAACACATACGCTCCTAATGACAGGGTTCAAACACCGTCCAATTACGGATTTGGCACGCAGTTCTTTACTGACGAAGTAAATATGTTCGATGTGACGACAATCCGTTTAAGGGAAGTCTCCCTGGGGTATAGTTTTCCTAAATCACTATTGGGCAAAACACCTTTCAAAGCCGCTTCTCTCCAGGTGAATGGCAATAACCTGTGGTTCAGGGCTGTGAACGTTCCGAAAGGTGTGAACTTTGACCCTGAAGTAGGCAGCCAGGGAGTGGATAATGGCCTCGGGTTTGATTACCTGACGGGTCCCAGTGTCCGCAGATACGGTGTGGTTATGAAGCTTACATTCTAAACTTCAAAATTGAATTATTATGAAATTGATCAAATCTATTATACTGTTCTTCGGCCTGATGCTCGGAGCCTCCTGTACGTTAGACTTACGGGAAGATCCCAACGCAGTTCAGCCAAGTCAATCTCTTGCAAGCCTTGTGTTGAATTCCATGCAGCGCAATTTGGCAGTTCTTTTTCAAACGGCCAGCACGAATGGAATGCTATTGACTCGTCTTCAAAATTCCGGGGGTACTACGTATTTTAATATTTTCTCGCCGCAGAGTTTTGATGGTACATGGAGCACCGCTTATGCAAGTATTCTTGAGGATGGAGCGACGTTGAATGCGACTGCAGACGCTAATGGACTGGCAAGACACGCCGGCATGTCAAGGGTTATTTCTGCCTATGTTCTGATGCTTTTGGTGGATAGCTTTGGGGATGTGCCGTATACGAATGCACTTAAAGGGGCAGCGGAACTCAATCCTTCGGTCGACCCAAGTGCAGACATCTACGCTGCGGTTCTTGCCATGCTTAACAAAGCTAAGTTAGATCTCGCCACCCCGACGGTGGCCCTCGGTGGTTATCTTAACGCAACAGCTCCAGCTATTACTGATCTTTATTATGCTAATGTTTATTCGAAATGGATCAGGCTGGCCAATACGCTTAAACTTAAGGCATATCTTTCCATAAGGTTGTCGGATCCTGCTGGCGCTACGGCAGGAATCAATGCCGTTATTGCTGATCCGGGTGGACTAATCGTTGCCGCAGACCAGAATTTTGTGTTCCGGTACGGCACCAATCTTTCGGATCCTGATGCCAGGCACCCTCGTTTTGTTGCAAATTATCCAGCGGGGGGTGGCAATTACATGTCGAACTGGCTCATGTGGCATATGTTCCATGGGTACGGGGCCTCCCAGAATGGCCAACCAGGTGATCCGCGTACGCGTTCTTATTTCTACCGGCAAACCAGTTTTAATGCCACCAATCAAAACGATAACTCATGTATAGTAATTCCCACTCCTGCGCACTACCCGCAATCAACGGGTGGAGGCACGGCGATCTTCTATAATCCTTCTGCCGGAATACCTCCGGGAATAACGGGCAATCCTGCCAGCCCTGCGTGGACCCGTACGTGGTGCTTTCCTTCAGACAGGGGTTACTGGGGCCGCGACCACGTGGACGGCTCGGGTATTCCACCGGATAATTTCTTGAGGACGGCATGGGGCGCGTATCCGGCTGGTGGCCGTTACGATGCGAACATAAATACATCAGTCTCTGCAACTGTTGGAATGCAAGGGGCAGGCTTTCAGCCAATAATGATGCGGTCATTTGTTCAGAGTATGCTGGCCGAATCCGCTTTGTATCTTGGCACAACAGGTGTTGCCCGTACTCATTTCCAGAACTCAATCCAGTATTCGATGGATGATGTGCGCAACTGGTCAGTAAATGGAACGTTTGGTGTTGGTGCTGCCGGCCCCACTGAATCTGCTACGATAACTGCGTTTTATTCTACAACGACCTATACTACAGATGTGAACAATTATATTACACTGGCACTCGCCCAATATGACGCTCAGTCAGGTAATGCCAACATTATGAATTACGTCGCACGGGAGTACTGGATTGCGTCGTTCGGAAATGGTGTCGAAGCTTTTAATTTATACAGGAGAACTGGAATGCCAACGGGCATGCAGCCTACAAAAATTGCGACCACTGCTGCCAGTCCATTTCCCCGGTCCTTCTGGTATCCTAATAATTTTGCGGTCCTGAATTCGAAGGTTAAGCAGAAAGCTGATCTTACAGGAAAAATTTTCTGGGATAAGAACACGAGTAACCTTGATTTTTAAATCTTGCCACTATGAATTACAAAAAACATACAATAATCTTTGCTCTCTTTATTGGTGGGATAGTCCTGTCATGTAAAGATGAGAGCCTGTACCCGCTTCCCTATACCAGCAGAACATACGCAGGCTACCTGAGGATGTATAAGCAAACTACCAACGTATTCGATGTAAATAATCTTGCGGGGTCTGCTTTTGAAACCATTTTTGAAGCCGTGGATGAGAAAAAAGGAGACAATGTGGCGTCTGTTGAATTTTATGCCACCTTTAAAAGGGGTACTGGCATAACAAGCGAGGTATTGGTGAAAACGATCCCAGGAACTGATTTTACTGCTGTTCCCCAGCCAACCTACAGTGAGTACAAGAGGGCGACAATCAGAGTTACGCAGCCGGAAACCCATGCTGCTTTGCTTACAGCTCTTGCAGCTCCCCCTGCTACCTGGACTTCAGGATCAGCGGGTATTGGTTATCCAGGTTCGATGATCGCTGCTGACCAGATTATTTACCGATGGACGATGGTTCAAAAAGACGGAAAGAGATTTACCGTCTTAAACCCGCAAGGAACCAATCCTCTTGATGATACGTCCTCTGCACCGGATGTTACGGGTGGGGCTTTTTATAACTCACCATCCCAAAAAACGATAACGGTCAGGTCGCTAATCGCAAATTCATGGGTTGGAACCTATAGCCTTCAACAAAGGGCAAATTGGTCGCCGGCTCACTCTGTTGCCCTACACCAGTCCAGCTATCCGACTTATTTGAACCAAGTGACGTTTCCCAATCAAACCGTAACATTGGCAATCCCTGCCGGAGGGCTTTCGACCGAGCGTGAATTTACGGTCTCATACAGAGGACAGAATGTTGTCATGAGAATCAATTTGGAGCAGACTAACCCTAACGTCAGCGCTGCTGGGATAACCACGCTGCTGGGCTTTGGTTTTCCGGCAGGGACAGCCAACACCAACCTTGGGACGGTTTTTGCGCCCCTTCGCAACTCCACAGTAAGCTGTACTTCGGTCCGTCAGTTTTATTGGGCAACGCCAGGTTCCGGAACTTTTGTGGCACCCTCAAGCCCTCCGCTTCTTGCCGCTGGATTACCTCAGTCCCCTATTCCAAACCGTGGCGCATACCGGACAGATATAGCGGGTACTGCTCCGGGTAATACGTTCTCTATCGGTGTGGATGATGATTGCGATGAATACGGGAGACTAAGCGGGTATTGCACCTGGACCCGCAGGGTTTACCTGACCCTGACCAAACTGTAATCTGAACTCTATCTACCTAATGGAAAAGCCCCGACTGGTCGGGGCTTTTTTATGGTGCTCAGGTAATCCGAAAACAGTCGTGTGGAAGTCATGGACTGCTGAACGGCAATCTCCGCTGGTGGATGAGTCAACGATCTCTAAAGCCAACAACTGTTGACTCCCCTTCTTAAGTCAATGAGCGGCTATTTTCCATTGTAAGCGGACATAAATAATGGGACAATCTTGCCTTTCAAATATTAAAAAAAGAACTAAGTAGATTTTAAGAAATGGTTAAGTAAATATTTCCCTTTATGATTTTTTGGGTCTACTTTTCATTTTTAAATTCAAAACAACCTAACCAAACCTATGAAGAAGTTTTTACTAATGTGCTTTTCCGCTCTCTTTGTCTTTGTGCTCAGTGCATGGGCGCAAGAGCGGCTTATTTCGGGTAAGGTGACATCAGTTGATGATGGC
>JAYVXP010000088.1:0-19731 GCA_043785125.1 Bacteroidia bacterium | reverse complement strand
TGGAGAGTCCCGTGTCGCCGACATAGCCTATCAGCTCACCGCGTTTGACATGTTGTCCCTGGCGACAAGCGAACCCGTGCATGTGGGCATAACGCGTGCGATAACCAAATCCATGATCGATCTCGATTGATTTTCCGTAGCCGCTAAAATTCACCTCAAGATGATCCACAACCCCATCGGCAGTGGCATAAATCGGAGTTCCGATGGCAGCGGCAAAATCAACCCCCGTGTGCATTTTCTTTACTTTATAAACGGGATGGATACGCATTCCGAAACCGGAAGCCAGCCCGATTAATTCCTTATTGGCGACGGGCTGAATAGCGGGAATCGCAGCGAAAAGTTTCTCTTTGCTTTCGGCCAGTTGCACCACTTCGTCCTGTGACTTGGATTCGATGTAAACCTGGCGTCTCAGTTTGTCGACGCTCTCCTGCAGTTTGATGATGAAGTCTTCATGAATCAGATTCTTCTCCTTGACATCGGCATAGCGATCAGCACCCCCGACGCCAGCTTTGCGGATATTCATATCGATGGGTTCCGAACCCAGCACTTTTCGATAGATGTTGTCATCGCGATATTCTATTCCGGTAAGGGTGGTATTCATTTTCCTTACCACTTTATAGAGATTCTCGTAGTAGAATTCGAGTTCCTTTACTTCATTCTTAAGCAATAATTCTTTTGGAGATTCAAAATAGTTACTGTACAGCAAGAGCAGACCAAAGGCCATGATGAGGGTCAACGAAAAAATTCCAAAGCTGTTCAGGAATATATCGCCCTTCGTCGTTTTGACCCGCTCATACTTGCAGGTCTCCGTGTCGTAATAGTATTTTATTCGTGCCATAGAACTTTTTTAAACATGCTGTGGCCTAAATGGCTTGATTACTTCTTCATTACATTCCAGAAACGGACCCCCGATCAGATCAATGCAATAGGGGATAGCTGGAAAAACCGCATCCAGGCATTGGCGGATGGCTTTCAGTTTACCGGGCAAATTTACGATTAAAGTTTGATTTCTAATTCCGGCCGTTTGTCGCGACAGGATGGCCGTGGGTACAACCATAAGACTTTTAGCCCGCATCAACTCCCCAAAACCAGGCATCATCCGGGAACAAACTGCGGATGTGGCTTCGGGTGTTACATCGCGCAAGGCCGGGCCCGTGCCACCGGAAGTGATGATCAGGCAGCACTTTTTTAGGTCCGACATTTCAATCATAACCTGCTCAATTTCAGATTGTTCATCCGGCACAATTGCATATTCACTTTCCCATGTACTTTTCAAATATTCCGTCAGCGTCGCAACAATCGCCTTGCCGGGAATGTCTTCATAGATACCTCTACTCGCCCTGTCCGAAACGTTGATTATACCAATGCGTATCATTGCTTAATTCGAGATTTCAACCTTTCAAACTTTATGGTCAATGATTCTTGATATTTGGTTCTTATTGCGAGTTCAGGGTACTTAATCCTTAACCTTTGACTTTAAACATTAAACCTGATATTCTCCGATCTCCCTTTCTTAAACACCATTCTTCCCTGGGCCTTTCCTTTGCGCAGTACTTTTTGCGCTTCCAATGGTAAGGCGATGGTGGCTTTGCAATCTGTTGAGCAGCAGCCATTGTTTTGAGCGGCACAGGTTTCACATTGAATAAAGAGAAGATGGCAGCCCTCGTTCTTACAGTTGGTATGGGTATCGCAAAGATTTCCGCATTGATGGCATACACTGATGATCTCCTGGGAAATGCGTTCACCCAGACGCTCATCAAAAACAAAATTCTTGCCGATAAATTTATTCTCCAATCCTTGCTCATTCACCTGCCGTGCGTATTCAATAATACCGCCGTTGAGTTGGAAAACATTTTTGAAGCCAATATGCTTAAACCACGCACTCGCCTTTTCGCAACGTATCCCGCCGGTGCAATACATCACAATGTTCTTATCCTTTTTATCCTCCAGCATTTTTCCTACTTCCGGTAGCGCTTGCCGAAAAGTATCGACATCCGGACAGAAAGCATTTTCAAAATGACCTACTTCACTTTCATAATGATTTCGCATGTCTACCACAACGGTTTCGGGCAGAGCAGTAAGTTCATTAAATTCCTTAGCGCTCAAATGTGTACCTGCGTCCGACGAATTAAAGTTTTCGTCATTCAGGCCGTCGGCAACAATCTTATTGCGTACCTGAATTTTAAGTTTGAAAAAAGATTTACCGTTGTCCTCGCGGGCTAGATTGAGTCGAACACCGTCCAGGAATGGAATGCCATACAGCTTATTTTTGAAATCGGTGAACCGATCCGCGGGGACGCTGAGTTGTCCGTTGATTCCTTCTTTCGCTACATAAATTCTTCCCCAAACCCCCAACGTTTCCCATGTTTGATAAAGTTCATCACGAAAAACTTTGGGATCTGCTATGCGATGGTATTTGTAAAAGGAGAGGGTAGTCCGTTGATGGTTGATTTGATGGAGCTGTTCCTTAAGCAGTTTGCCGTCAATTTGATTGTATAAAGGCATTTTTGATAAATCAACAGTGTAAAGATAGGGAGAAATTGGTAAACTGTAGCCCCTGGAGGAAGCACCCAATGACCAATGACTAATTCGCCTGCGGCTTAAGTTGCCCCCGAACGAGTTTATTGTAATCTTCGCATGAGAGAAAGCCGACCTTGTTGCAATAGGGACAAGTTTTGTACGAGTCGCTATAGTAACCCTTTTTTATCACCACCGTTTTGCCATCGCATACCGGACAGATCACCTTACCGGAAGGGCCACAATCAATGTCATAGTCGCGCGACAGAACTTCTCCCGCCATTTTGGATTGGACGTCGCGCTCTTTCAAAAGTTCTTCTTCCGCCTTTGTAAGCCACTCCACAGCTTCCTGCGAAAATTGTCCGGAGGTCCCCTTCAATTGAATGTATTTATTGAGCCAATCAATACTTTGTTTGTATTTGCCCAGGTGGAAAGAATTTCTGCCAAAGTGATAGGTGAAATCAGAGGGTATGCTTTTCAGGTTTTTTAAAACGAACCGGAATTTTTCATCGGCTATTTCATATTCATCCTGGTCGCTAAGCAAGATGGCAGAATCCAATTGCATGGTCAAAAACCGTTGCTTGGCTACTGCCCGCTGTAATTCAAATTCTAAAATTCTATCCTGTTCTGAGTGCTGACTGTAGCAACACGTGAAGGAAGTGAAAACAAGCACACTGATAAAACCAAAAAGACGAAAATTGCGCACAGATAGAACTTTTGTAGTTTAAACTAAATCTTTTTTTTGAATTGCAAGCCATTCCAGGGTAGCGTTACAGAATAAATCTTCTTTCACTTTTTTACTTAAATCCATTTCTTCAATAAATTTTCCAACGGTCAGGTCGCCAAGGGGAAAAGGATAATCTGTGCCCATCGTAATGCGTTTTGACCCTTGCAACTTTAATACATATTCAAGCATCAAGGGATCGTGCGTTATGCTGTCAACCCAGAATTTTCCAAGATAGTCCCTTGGATTGACAGGATTGTCAATGGCTACCAGATCGGGGCGGCAATCAAATCCGTGTTCAATCCTCCCGATGGTAGCCATAAAAGAGCCTCCGGCATGCGCAAAGTTCACCCTCAACTTCGGGAGTCTCTCAAAAATACCGCCAAAGATCATGGAGCAGATGGCCCGTGAAGTTTCTGCCGGCATGCCCACCAACCAGGGCAACCAATACCGTTGCATTTTCTTTTCCCCCATCATGTTCCATGGATGTACCAGCACCGCCATACCCAATTTCTCGCAGGCTTCGAAAATAGGATAGAAGCGCTCTTCATTCAGATTTTCATCATTGATGTTGGATCCTATTTGTATTCCCTTCAAGCCAATTTTTTTGCACCGCTCTAATTCTTTAATCGCCAGCTCCGCGTCCTGCATCGGAACGGTACCCAGGCCAATATACTGTTTTGGATATTTGTCGATAACCCCTGCAATGTGGTCGTTTAAAAAGCGCGAAAGCTCAAGGCAATCCAACGGTTGGGCCCAATACGAAAACATGACCGGTATGGTACAAATTACTTGCACCTGGGTCTTGAAGGGCGCATACTCTTTTATCCTGAGTTCGGCGTTCCAGCAATTCTCCTTGATTTCCCTGAAAAACTGGTTTCCCCGGATCATCTTGGCAAACCCTTTCTTGTGATGTTGGAGGTATATAAAATCGCCATAACCAAATTTCTCGCTCCAATTGGGCATTTTTTTGGGAAGAATATGCGTATGACTGTCGATTTTAAGCATCAAAATTGGGGACCCGGAAACTAAAATTGCGCGTGAATAATTCCGAAATATCGGGAATTTTGGCGTGGCGGCAAACTGGGCTATGACTCGAGCAGGAGATTTATCTTTGCATGATAAAGCAGCATGATCGTCTTGCCGTCTTTGATTTCTCCGGTAGCGATCATGGCCGTCTCTTCTTCGATCTCGCGCCTGATGGCTGCTTCTGGATTATCCAGATCCAGGAGTCCAGCACAAACTTCAATCAGCATGCCTTCTTTGTTGCCATTGAGATAAGTAGGTAATCTGAATTGACGAGTAAGAATGACGGTTTGCTTTAGCTTGTTGAAAAGTAAAATGGCAGCCCCATTTCCGCGATCGTAGGCTTCCCGTATTTGGGTTTTCCAAATTCCATTCTGCAGATAATCAAAAGTGATTTTCTTGAGCGTGTACCAGCTGTCAGAAAGAATCTCTTCTTTTCGAATTCTTACGTGATTGGTCATGTTGCATTTTTACAAGCTCCATGGAGTCCGATAGGTTCTTTTCACAAATGCATTGGCCTCATCAAAATTGGTGATCTTCATATTGGCAGCATCCCACAAAAGTTTTTTGCGACCTGGGTAAAGTGTTCGCTTGCCATCGGCAGATTTGGTCTTGATATTATAACTGCGTATCGCCAGGTTGCCCATGATCACACTTTCCGTCAAGGGTCCAGCGTAATCGAATGGCGAGCTGAGTTGCCCTTTTCCAAAACCTTTGATGCAGGCATTGACCCACTGCACGTAATGACCTTCTGGAACGCGCTGAATCGTCTCCGGTGGTAGGGTTACATCTTTCATTCTTGAAGTCGGTAGCAGAATAGGAGGAATGGCATAATTGCCAATCATTTTTCCCTTCGTTCCTTCAAAGATGATGCCGCCATTGGCATCTCCCATGGGTTCATCAGGAAGCAATTCTTCCGGCCGCTCCGGCAAAAGTCCGCCGTCCATCCAAGTCACTTTGATCGTGCCTTTGCCATCTCGTCTGGGATACTTGAGGTGGATAATAGACGAGGCAGGGCAACTTTCAATATAACTCGCTTCCTTAAAGAAGCCTTCCCAAACTGTAGTAGTGCTGCATTCAACTTCAGAAGGAGAATCAACGGGCAAAATCCGAAAAACCGGATCGAGAATATGACAACCCATATCGCCCAGCGCTCCGGTTCCAAACTCCCACCATCCGCGCCAGTTGAAGGGGAGGTAAGCTGGATTATAGTCCATCTGTCTTGCTGGCCCTAACCAGAGATCCCAATCGAGCTCAGGAGGGAGATCAAATTTGCCTGTTGGCGAAGGAACACCTTGTGGCCACACCGGTCTGTTCGTCCATGCGGTGACATGGGTCACATCGCCAATCAATCCGGCGTCATACCATTCCTTCATTACCCGAACATAGTCTGCCGAACCAAACTGATTTCCCATTTGAGTTACTACCCTGTATTTGCGGGCTGCTTCTGTTAACGTCCTGGCTTCATATATACTGTAAGTCAAAGGTTTTTGACAATACACATGCTTTTTGTGTTCAATGGCCGCAAGCGCTGCCACCGCATGGGTGTGGTCCGGAGTAGAAACGGTGACCGCATCAAAGTTTTTATGCTCCTTGTCCAGCATGATGCGAAAGTCCTTGTAGTATTTGGCATCGGGAAAATTCTTTTTTGATCCGACCGCCATCCGGTCATCCACATCACAAAGAAAAGCGATTTTGGCATTCGGACTTTTTGCGATTTCCGTCAGGTCGCTTGCACCTTTGCCCCCTGCGCCAATCCCTCCGATGTACAACGTATCGCTGGGTGGCACAAATCCTTTGCCCAGGACAAAACGCGGCACAATGGTAAAAGCTGCAGCAGCAAGCCCGGCATTTCTGAGGAATGTTCTTCTTGAAATACCTTCCGCTGAAGGAGGGTTTATTTTCTTTACAGGCATAGCGATTTGTTCTGTGAACTATAAATCATCAAAGACTCCAACCACTGCGATACTCTCTTTTAACAAATGCATTGGCTTCGTCAAAATTCATAATTTTCATATTTGCCGCATCCCAAAGAAGTTTTTTCCTGCCTGGAAATTCATCGCCCTTCTTGATGTTGTAACTTCGAATAGCCAGATTGCCCATCAGCACGCTTTCAGTGAAAGGGCCGGCGTAGTCGAAGTTTGAACTGGTGACAGGATGGTTGTTGAAACCTTTCAGACATGCATTAACCCATTGCAGATAATGGCCTTCCGGAACACGCGCCAATTTTTGTGGCGGTAAGGTTACTTCTTTCATCAATTTGGTAGGAAGCAGACGTGGCTTTTCCCCATAGCAATCTCCCATCATTTTTCCTTTGGTTCCTTCGAAGATTACACCACCATCCCAGTTACCCATCGGTTCATCAGGCAATAATTCCTGTGGTCGTTGAGGCCGAAGCCCACCGTCCATCCACGTAAGTTGAATATCGGGCTTGCCATTTTTTCCAGGATATTTAAAATGGACTATAGAAGAAGTAGGGCAACTTTCATCATACATACTTTGTTGAAACACGCCCGACCATATCGTGCTCATACTGCATTCGACTTCAGATGGATAATCAATTGGCAATACCCGGAATACGGGGTCCATGATATGACACGCCATGTCGCCCAATGCCCCGGTGCCAAAGTTCCACCATCCGCGCCAGTTAAAGGGAAGGTAGGCAGGATTGTAGTCGATGGCTTTTGCTGTGCCCAACCAAAGATCCCAATCCAGTTCCTTTGGTTGATCAAACTTACCGGTAGGAGTAGGAACTCCCTGTGGCCACACCGGACGATTGGTCCAGCAGGTTACACGGAAAACATCGCCCAACAGGCCGGCGTCATACCATTCTTTCATCGTTCGTACGTCACTTCCCGAACCGCCCTGGTTTCCCATTTGCGTAACTACCTTGTATTTGCGTGCTGCTTCGGTGAGCATGCGTGCTTCATAAATATCGTGGGTCAACGGCTTCTGAACATAAACATGCTTGCCCCTTACGATCGCGGCCATGGCAGCTACAGCATGGGTGTGATCCGGAGTGGAGACCGTACAGGCATCGACATGAGGCTCTTTGTCTAGCATCTGACGAAAGTCTTTGTAATATTTCGCAACGGGAAAGCTCGTTCTGGATTTGACAGCCTGTCGGTCATCGACATCGGCAAAGGCTACAATTTTTACCGCCGGACTCTTTGCCATTTCGGCCAAATCACTCTCACCTTTTCCACCCGCACCAATACCGGCGATATATAAAGTATCACTGGGAGCAACAAATCCATCGCCACCCAAAACAAAACGTGGAACAATGGTAAAGGCAGCCACTACGCCTGCATTTTTTATGAACCGTCTCCGGGAGATTCCATCTGCGGTTGTGATTGTGTTCTTTTTTATGGGCATGGTGTCTGATTATTTTAGTTAAAAATGAAAAACATTCTAATCATCAAATTTTACACTTTCGGCGAGCGTCCGCTCATCATACTTAACGCCGTATTGATCCAGGACATCTTGTGGAACGCCATTCCATTGGTTGGGGCGATTGCCCGCATAGCCGATATCTTTGATTCCGATTTCACTGGTATAAAATCCGGTCGCGGTAAGGTCGCGCATGAGATTGAAAAAAGAAACACCTTGCTCCATTCCGGGTTTTGCTTTTTCGGGCCAGGCGATCTCATCCACCATTTCCATTTGTTGATGGGCGGTACAGGAAGAAAAAGGGTTATTGTAACGCTTATTGCATTGCATATCCAGCCACTTGAGTCCGCCGCGCATGGGAACCTGATGACTGGCGATGTCTTTGACAATAAAGTCAATAAATTCGGGCACTTTGGCGTCAGTAGCGCTGCCCGATACATCATCTTTTGGAATGATAATGTCGGCCAGGATAGCAATGGTTGCCAGTTCATGAGCGTCTAAAAATTTTTCTGCCGATAATTTCTTAAAACGCTCAATTTCAGCTGGTTGGCGATCCAGTCCTCCAGCAGGACTACCACTATCTAGCGCCTCCAGTTTTTTCTCTTCGGGTGCGCAGGCATTGAGTAAAACCCCTGTTGTCAGGGTTCCGGCGGCAAGCGTCTTCAGATATTTTCGTCTGTCCATGGTTATTCAGGATTTATGATTAAAGATCAAATATTCTGTTTCTTCAACTCATCAATAATGTATTCCGATGCCCTCATCGACAGTGCCAGGATAGTCCAGGTTGGATTCTTATCGGCCTGTGACACAAAGGGACCACCGTCCACGACAAACAGATTCTTGCAATCATGAGCTTGATTGAATTTGTTCACGGCGGATTTCTTTTTATCGTCCCCCATGCGCACGGTCCCCACTTCATGGATGATTCTTCCGGGGCCCTCCAGTCCGTAATTATCTTCCTTGCCTTTAATACCCCAGGTAATTTCGGCACCCATCTTATGCATCATCTCCTGAAAGGTTTCTTGCATGTGTTTGGCCTGGTTGATTTCATGATCACTCCAGGTATAGTGAAAACGCAGCACAGGGATCCCGAATTTATCTACTGTGGTAGGATCGATTTCGCAATAGTTGTCTTCGCGGGCGATGGCTTCTCCGCGTCCTGCCATTCCCACACCTGAACCAAAGAAATAGCGATAGTCATTCTTCAGTGCTGCACCATACCCTCCGGCTTCTTTCTTTTGTCCGTTGGTGCCAGGAAATTTTCCATTGATGTTTTGCATTCCAAAACCAAATCCATACGAAGGCATACCCATGCCACCCCAATATTCAATATGATAACCGCGTGGAAAATTCAACTTCTTGTTGTCCAGCCACCAAGGTGAATACATGTGCATTCCGCCCACACCATCTTCATTATAGCGCTTGCGGTTGAATAATTTCGGAAGGTATCCACCCATGGCAACACCGGTTGAGTCATGCAGGTACTTTCCTACAATGTTACTGGAGTTAGCCAATCCATTGGGATGGGCTTCTGATCTTGAATTCAACAGTAGCCGGGCAGACTCGCCAGCGCTGGCCGCCATCACTACCACTTTGGCACTTACCTGATATTCCTGCAAATCATCTTTGCTTACGTATGATACGCCAGTCGCCTTACCTTCTTTGTTAACCAACACTTCGCGTGCCATGGCATTCGGGACGACATCAACGTTTCCGGTTTTTATGGCAGGGTTTACGAGTACAGAAGACGAAGAAAAATCGGCGTGAACGGTGCAGCCGCGACTGCATTGTGAACAGTAAAAGCACACACCGCGGTCTTCATTAATTTTTTTGGTGAGCATCGACAAGCGGGAAGGAATCATTTTTACGCCGGATGCCGTCGCTGCTTCTTTCAGGAACAGTTCGTGAAGTCTGGGTTTGGGAGGAGGGAGGAATATTCCATCGGGTTCGTTGTAAATTCCTTCCTTGGTTCCAAACACCCCTATCAGCTTGTCAACTTTGTCATAATATGGTGCTACATCATCATAGCCGATGGGCCAGTCGTCCCCAAATCCATCGATGCTTCTGCGTTTGAAGTCATTGGGTCCAAAACGCAAAGAAATTCTTCCCCAGTGGTTTGTGCGGCCACCCAACATCCTTGCGCGGAACCAGTCAAATTTCGTGTTGTTTTTGTGTGTGTACGGTTCCCCCTCTAGTTCCCATCCACCATAGGCTGCATCAAAATCACCGAAATTGCGGTGAATTGTGCTTGCTCCTCTGCGTGGCGACTCCCATGGCCACTTGAGTTGGGTCACATTTTTTGCCGGGTCGTACATGGGACCCGCTTCCAGCAATACTACTTTGAGACCTGCCTTTGCCAGCGTATAGGCCGCCATGCCTCCTCCGGCACCCGAGCCCACCACACACACATCATACTCTTTTGAAGATTTCTTGATCTGAAAATCGGCCATAGAGAAAAATTAAATCATTTCCCTAATGTAAAATATTGTCGAACAAATCAAAAGTGAATTTTTAACTCGATTTTGATTGAATGACCGGGTCGTTTCAGGAAATAGTCCGACAATTCAGGATATGGCCTGGTTGATTACGTCTGGAATGACCTGGCGGTCTCTATAATTCCCTGGTGATAGCCGGTAGTTTTAAACTCGAATGCCTTGTCAAACTTGCTACAGTCAAAGAGATACTCTGAGTCGCTTTGGTAAAGCATTTCAACCGCTTCTTTTACATTGTTGTCAAAAAATCCGTACATCTTGATCATCCACATTTTTAAGACCATATAATCCGGCTTAACACTAAATGCAACCGCTGCCTGCTGGGCGATCTCTTTCATTGTCAATGCATTCTTGTCGGTAGGCAAATGCCAGACCTGATTGAATGCCGATGTTGTATTGCCAAGAAGGGCAGTTGCTTTACCGGCATCGGGGGTGTAGATGAGAGAGTGTTTGTATTGATCGCTGATCAGAATTTGTGCACTCTTCCCTTTGGCGTAGTTTTCAAAGACCATCACATTCAGGAAACTATAAGGAGTTTGGGGACCATAGAAATCCGGTGCGCGGGCAATCAATGCGGTAAGGTTGCCTTTTTTAACTTCTTCCATAATCATGTTGGCGATGTGAGCGCGAACTTCTCCCTTCTTACTGGTAGGATTGACCAGCGTTTCTTCCGTCATCCAGCCTTTTACCCGTCCATAGCAATAAACGTTGTCAAAGAAGACCAACTTGGCCTCATGTTTTTTGCAGGCTTCAACCACATTATCCATTATCCTGGGCCATTGCTCACGCCATACCTTTATGTCATATTTCAGACCGGCTGTAAGATAAACAACCTCAGAGCCCGCCACCGCTGCAAGAGTCTGATCTCGGTCCAGCAAGTCGGCCGACTTCAATTCATCCCCGGCATTCACTTTCTTTGGTGTACGACTGACCAACCTGATCTTGTCTGTGTAGTGGGGAAGATATTTGGCCAGGTTAACAGCGATGACTCCGTTGGCTCCAAGGATAGTTTGCATAACGATTGATTTAATGATGAATTACAAATGGTAAATAGATCCTGTTCAAGTTTACGAGATTCTTAAGCCGCTTTAATCCTGGCTGTTGACTTGCTTCTCCAAACTTGATTTAATTTTTTGGGCGAGATCGAGCTCTTGCTCATAACCTTCATTCAATTCCTTTCGGCTGATAATCGTAAAGCAACGGCATTGCTAAACTCATTCTCGCTCAGGACTACTTGCAAATCGACTCCGTTCTTAAGGATTGAAGTTTTGTCATTTGCCGTTAACCCTGCGATAGAAAAACGTTTCATCAAGTAGGGTGCAATGATCGTGTTCATGGTTTCTCGTTCTGAGATTTCAACCGCCTTGTTCGACTCGTAGAGCCGGAAATACGTAAAAAGCTCCGCTTTGAGTTTTGTGTTGGTGAGCAATTGCATGTTCCCCGAACTTCTCAGATCAGAAAAGGTCGCGTCCTTGGAAACGAAATTTGGCCGAGCCACAATATCCTTAAAATCGTTGGAGAACTGAGTCAGGTCGATGTTTTCTTTCCCTGGGTCTTTGGTTAGCTCCAGGATTGCATACCCTTTGTCGACTACAGTTTTTGTTTTGTTGATCACTTTGTTGAGCTCATCGATATCAGAAGTGATATCTCCGAGAAGGCTTTGAAGATAAACTTGTTCCGAAGCAGCCCGGGTTGCCTCTTCTTTTCGACCGTCCAAAGTAAAGGAAATGCTAATGCCCAGAATGATGACGACAATATCCATCATATATTTAGGCCACTGTGAGCGGAGCAGATCTCCAATACCACGAAAACTTGCCCATCGGTCAGATCGATTTTTAGATGAATCATTTTCTGACGCAGCAGATTCCTCTTGAATTTCCATTAACGCAAATTACTATTGTTTTCATATTTATATTTGTTTGGTTCGTTCTAAATTTAGTCTTATGAAAATTATTATTTTGGTTTTGGCGGGATGGGGATGGTCTGGTCTTTCTTGTGCCCAGCCACTGCAACGTTTTGGGGCGGTTCCTTCCGAAAGCCAATTGAAGTGGCATGCGATGGAGTATTACATGTTTATCCACTTTGGCCCCAACACCTTCACCAACAAGGAATGGGGGCACGGTGATGAAGATCCCAAAGTCTTCAATCCTTCCCAACTCGATTGCCGGCAATGGGCGGCCACGGCAAAACGGGCGGGCATGAAAGGCATTATTATTACGGCCAAACACCACGATGGATTTTGCCTTTGGCCCAGTCAATACAGCACCCATACCGTTCGCGAAAGTATTTGGAAAAACGGAAAGGGGGACGTGCTGAAAGAGCTGTCGGAAGCGTGCCGGGAGGAGGGTCTTAAGTTTGGGGTTTACCTTTCACCGTGGGACCGCAATCATCCCGACTATGGAACAGAAAAATACAATCAGGTATTTGTCAATATGCTGGGGGAGGTGTTGGAAAATTATGGTGAAGTATTTGAGCAGTGGTTTGACGGTGCGAACGGGGAAGGCCCCAATGGAAAGCGGCAGGTTTACGATTGGAAACTATTCAACGCAACGGTGTACAAGTATCAGCCAAAGGCAATTATCTTTAGTGATGGCGGGCCAGGATGCCGCTGGGTGGGAAATGAAGATGGATTTGCCGGCGAGACCAATTGGTGCACATTGAATGGCAACCAGGTTTACCCCGCGTACCCGCATGCTCAGGACCTCACTTCCGGTCACGAAGGGGGTAGTCATTGGATTCCGGCGGAATGTGATGTAAGCATTCGGCCTGGATGGTTTTACAGTCCGGATACAGACGGAAAAGTAAAGAGCATAAAAGATTTAGAAAAAATTTATTATGGCTCAATAGGAAGGGGCGGTAACCTGCTGCTGAATGTGCCGATAGATCGAAGGGGATTGATTGCAAAAGAAGACTCGATACGATTGATGGAATTCAGAAGCATCATCGACGCGTCGTTTAAGGTGAATCTTGCCTTGGGTGCCAGTGTCATCGGCTCCTCACGGAGGGGATATCCTCTTAAAAACCTGAACGATAATAAGGTGATGACTTCCTGGGCGCCGGCTGAAGAGCGCCCTGCCAATCAGGTTGTACTTCAATTCAATATTCCGGTGAAATTCAATTGCATCGTTTTGCAGGAAGATATTGCCCTGGGGCAGCGCGTGAAATCTTTTTCTGTTGAAGTGAAAGAGAAGACCGGGTTCAAAGAAATTACCCGCCAAACGACAATCGGTCACAAACGCATCATCCATGTACCCTTAACAACGACATCGCAAATCCGGATTAATATCCTCCAATCAAAGGCCCTGCCGGTCTTGAGTGAGGTGGGGGTTTTCTTTACTTCCATAAATTAAATTGCCTCACCCCGGCCCTCTCCGGGGTAGAGGGAGTGGACCCGAGATGGAAACAATATTCTGTCTTTTTCGTGGTGATTTCTTTGTGCAGGGCCGCCGACGCACCGGTTACTTGGCAATGCTTCCCGGTTTCTTTGGCACCGGATCAAACCCACTGGTGCCCCACGGGTGACAGCGTATGATCCGTTTTGAGCCAAGCCATATTCCCTTGATAACGCCCCACTCCTGAATGGCTTCAATCGCATATTGTGAGCACGATGGAGTATGCCGGCAATGAGCGCCCAGCAAAGGAGAAATGCTCGCCTGATAAAACTGAATCGGCAAAATAAAAATTCTCTTCATCGACCACTGATTAACGCTGATTAAGATGATTAAACTGATGGATTTGAGTTAATTATGAAACCCAATTCCGGTCAACGAATATTGAACGCGATTCACTCAATAACAAAACTCATCTCACCCTCTTTTCCGTCCATCAATTGAACACCCATCGCCTTGAGGTCATCACGTATTTTGTCTGAAAGGGCGAAATTTTTGTCTTGCCTTGCCTTCTTTCTCAACTCAATTAACACATTAATCGTTCCATTGAGCATTTCATCGTTGTTCTCTTTTTCTTCCTTTAGGCCCAGCACGTCTTCCATAAAATCAATGTAGGTGCCTTTGAACTGGTCGAAAGTTTCTTTATCCACATCTGACCACTTCTTGTTTCCGGATTTAAAGTCATTAATGCGTGAAGCCATTTCGAACAACACAGCGAGTGTTTTGGCGGTATTAAAATCATCGCTCATGTTGGCAAAACATTGTTCAATCAGAAGCTTAAGTTCTGTGGCGAATCCGCCTTCATTTGTTCCCCCTCCGGAGTGCTCCAGTTTTTTTATAGCAATAAGGGAATTGGCAAGCCGCTTGAATCCTTTTTCAGCAGCAACCAAGGCTTCATTGGAAAAGTCAAGGGTGCTGGAGTAGTGTGATTGCAGCATAAAGAAACGCACGGTCATCGGCCCAAAACCACGTTGAAGGAGTTTATGTGTTCCGGCAAAAAGCTCTCTTGGCAAAAAAGAATTACCAAGCGATTTGCTCATCTTTTGCCCGTTCACCGTGAGCATGTTGGAATGAAGCCAATAATTCACGGGTGGTTTTCCAGTGGCCGCAGTGGCCTGCGCTATTTCACATTCGTGATGCGGAAATTTCAGATCCATTCCACCGCCATGAATATCAAACGTTTCGCTCAGGTATTTTGTGCTCATCACTGTACACTCAATGTGCCAGCCCGGAAAACCTTCACCCCAGGGAGAGGGCCAACGCATGATGTGATAAGGTGAGGCTTTCTTCCAAAGAGCGAAATCAATTTTTTCATGCTTCTCGTCCTGACTGTCCAGGCTGCGGCCGCTTTCTACCAGTTCTTCAATATTGCGACCAGAGAGAATGCCGTAGTGATGCGACAGGTTATATTTCCTCACATTGAAATAGACCGAACCATTGACTTCATAAGCCGCTTCCTTTTCGATCAGCTTTTTCGTGATTTCTATTTGTTCAATAATGTGCCCCGTGGCGCTGGGCTCAATACTGGGGGGTAAAATATTGAACTGGCGCATGACTTCATGAAACCCTTCCGTATAGTTTTGAACAATTTCCATGGGCTCCAATTGTTCCATGCGGGCTTTCTTCGCGATCTTGTCCTCACCTTCATCGGCATCATTTTCGAGATGGCCGACGTCGGTAATATTGCGAACATACCGCAGTGTGTAGCCGAGGTAGCGGAAATACCGCGAAACGATATCGAAAGTCAAAAAGGTTCTGACATTACCCAGGTGAACATCGTTATAAACGGTAGGTCCGCAAACATACATGCCGATATGGCCGGGATGAATGGACTGAAAAGGCTCTTTCTTTCCGCTTAAGGAATTGGTAAGCTGGACGGGGTAATATTCGTAGCGCTTCATCGGTTAATTAATCGGGCGAAGCTAGGAAAAAGTCATCGCGATCGCAATCGGGGTCTAGGATGATTATTTCCTGAATGGCCGATCACCTTCCAATATTGGTTGACTGTTTTTGATGTTAGGGCGAGGTCTAACAGTTGCTATTGCTTACATCTTAATTCATGTATTTTTCCCAACAATCGCATTCCGCACAATCGGCTTGGCCCAGTAGCTAATGCTGAGAATGTAGAACAAGGGCACAAACAAAATCAATAATCCAGACTGTAGCCCGATCATATCTTTCAATTTTCCAATCAGTAAGGACATGATCGCCCCACCGGCGATTCCCGTACAGAGGATACCTGCAAACGAACCGTGAAACTTTAAAACACTGTTGAGGGCCAGGGAAAAGATAATGGCATACATCACAGATACACAAAAGCCAAGCGCAGGAAAACCAAACAAAGCAAATTTAGCATTGCCATAGAGGGTAAAGCCCAATAGCACGATGGCCGCCGCCGTAAAAATCCGTAACACCATTTTACTGTCCGTCACTTTTAATAGAACCATCCCGAGCAGACAACCGACCGTCATCATGCCCCAAAACAATCCTACCGTTTCGGAGCCTTCTGCCTCCGGCTTAAAACCGTGATAGGTTCTCAGAAATTCAGATATCCAGTTGGCTATCCCTTGCTCGGTGCCCGCGTAACAAAATATACCGAGGAAAAACAGGATGACACTTTTCTCTTTGAACAATTCCACATGGGTGTCCCATGCTCCCACCACTTCATCTTCCTTGCGCACCACTTTTGGGATTCGGGAAAACAGAATGATCAGGATCATGAAAAAACTCACGAAACTAAAAACCCAATAAATGGATACCCACGACAGTTCCACTGGCGTTATGGATGCAATGAACGAAATGAAGAACCCTTCCTGAATGGATGGATTTTCCAGGTGAGTGACGAGGTAAGTGTATACAAACGGACTCAGGAACGAGGCCGCCCCAAAAACCAGCTGCGCAAAAACGGAATTAAATGCGAAATGCTCCTCTCCTCCTGCTATTCGCAGTAAGGGATAAATGATCACTTGCAAGAGGGCCATGCCACAGCCAATCAAAAAGAGTGAACAAAGAAAAACCGGAAAGGAAGGAAACAGCGAAAATAACAAGGCACCGGTGAGCGCAAGGATCCACGCAAAAACCAAACTCGTTTTCTCATCGTATTTCTGCACAATCATTCCGGAGGGAATGGACATCAGTGCATACGCTATAAAAAAAGAAAACGGAAGCAATCCTGTCATCGTGCCATTCAGGGAAAAACTATCACTGACATTTGGATTGATGGCGCCCAGGATGTTGGTCAGAAACGAAATGGCGAAAAAGACGACAAAAATCAGAACGACCAAAAAGTAATTCTTCTTCATATGTAAATTTTATGGGGCTAAAGTAGGAAAAGATGTCAAGAATGAGGCCATCGCTTACACTGATAGAAAGGTATGCAATCCTGTGCCAAAAGTTCTTTACTTTTGATATCTCTGTGCGACAGTTACCGCTGAAAAAAAATCAAACCGCGGTAAATGGAAGGGCACCAAAAACGAACATACAATGAAAGCAAAACTAACGCACCTATTCATTACCTGCCTGCTCCTCCCGGCTTGTTCACGGGCGTTCTCACCCGACCCATCCGGTGATAGCACCAAAGAATGGCGCAAGCTGTTCAATGGCAAGGATCTCACCGGCTGGACGCACGTCGGCGATGGCAACATGACCGTCGAAAATGGAATTATTCAAACTCATGGCGGCATGGGACTGCTGTGTTGGACCGGTGAGAAGTTTGGCAATTGCACGATCCGCGTTGTATTCCGAATGGAGAAAGAAAACAGCAACGCGGGTTTTTTTATTCGGATTCCAGTTGAACCCAAAGAAGCAATGATGCCGGTATTTTATGGATATGAAGTTCAGATCGACAATCATCCGGAGACCTCTGGTGAAGACGCATACCACTCCACGGGCATGTTGTATGCGTTTACCAAACCCCTCGCGACAGCGTGGAAGCCCGGACCACAATGGAATACATTTGAAATCACCCTGGACGGAAATCGTACCATCGTGGTCCTGAACGGAGTGAAAGTCACCGACTTCAAAGAAGGCGATCCCGTTCCTCCCCGCAAATTTGATTTTGAACCCTTTCCCGGCACACGGCCGGAATACGGATATATTGGTATGCAAAACCATGGTGAACACGATGTGGTCTTTTTTAAAGAAGTTTCGATAAAACCTCTTGGTAACAAAGAAAAAAACAAGGACGACAAGAAATAATATTCATCTTTTACATAGCTATTGACTTACATGAAAGAGAATAAAAAGAAAAATGCGCGAGGATTATCGAGACGGAAATTCATTCAACTGGCCTCCACCGGCGCCGCCGCTGCCATTGCAAAATTTACTTCCGGTAATGCTTTTTCAATTGTACCGAGTTCTTCGGTAAGTGGTCTGGGCCATGTGACGCCAAGCGATAAACTGTATATCGCTGCCATTGGCTGTGGCGGAGAGGGAGAAAATGATATTCATCACTATGCCACCGCTCCGAAAAAAAATGCCGTAGTCTCCTTTTTGTGTGATGTAGACGACCGCATGGCCGCGCCGCGTCGAAAAGAATTTCCAAAGGCTAAATTTTACTACGACTGGAGGGAAATGTTTGAGAAAGAAAGCAAGAATTTTGACGCGGTATCGGTTGCCATTCCTGATCACAACCACGCCATCGTGGGATTCGGTGCCATGCAATTGAACAAGCACCTCTATCTCCAGAAACCGCTGTCGCATGATATTTATGAAGCGCGCATCTTGACGGAAGCCGCTCAAAAATATAAGGTTGTAACACAAATGGGTGACCAGGGTGCTTCCTGCGATGGTATGTCTACCCTGCGCGAATGGATCGAAGCCGATTTGTTGGGAGACATCACGCACGTGTATTGCTGGACCGACCGACCAGTTTGGCCGCAAGGAATTGCCTGGCCCGACAAACACCCCATCGTACCTAAAGAACTGAAGTGGGACTTGTGGCTTGGTACGGCAGAGTCAACGGAGTATATCGATAATCTGGTACCCTTCAACTGGCGTGGCTGGTGGAGGTTTGGAACAGGTGCCTTGGGAGATATGGGATGCCACATCATGGGGCCTCCTTTTAAGCTACTCGAACTGGGTTATCCAACCGAAGTATCTGGAAGTGCCAGTACAGTATACGATGGCATTTTTTCGGAAGCAGATTTTCCACTGAGCGGACCGGTGTCCAGCAGCATTCGCTTCAAATTCAAACAAAAGAATGGAAAGGATCTGGACCTCTATTGGATGGACGGCGGTATCACACCCGAACGGCCCAAAGAGCTGGATCAAGATTCTAACATGAACATTTTAGGTGACTGGCCAGGTCTCAATGATTTTGAAGGCAGCACGCTTTTCATTGGAACAAAAGGTAAGGCCGCTTGTGGATGGGGCGGACGCAATCCTATTCTCTTACCCCTTGCCCTGAATAAAGATTTAAATATTCCGAAAAAATACAAACGCGTCGAAGGCGATATGGACGGCCATTGGTGGCAGTGGGTGGATGCGTGCATCGCTGGCTATGGCAACGCAGAAGTGTCTTCTCCGTTTGTCGGATATGCAGGACCTTTAACCGAAACCGTATTGATGGGAAATTTATTGCTACGGAGTTTCAGCATGCGGGATAAGATTACCCGGAAAGACCCGGTGTACGGTGATCAAACGGGATTCAATTATCCTGGACGATACATCTCCCATACATGGGACGCCATCAACATGAAGGTGACTAACTTCCCCGCCGCTAACCAGTTTGTGAAACGGACGTATCGGAAAGGCTGGGGGGAGTTGAAGCTGTAGTTACCTGACTCGATTGCCCCGGTCGTCATTTTGCTGTTTTATTGATGCTCTACAAATTTCGGTTCCCTGAGAGAAGTGCCGCAGTGCTTGTTCAGTTCTTGAATCACGTACTTGCAAAGCTCCGGTGAATGCAGTTCTTCGTGCTGATGCATAAAAAAATAAACAGTATGAATACCCTGTTGCATCCATGATTTGATGCGCTGAACCCAGTCGTCGATGCGAACGTAATCTGTTGGGTGAAGCCCATTTCCTACAAAACGGATGAATGCTTCGGAGGTAGTTAGTCGCATGTGAACACAGTCTCTGCGCCCCGTCGCATCGGTGATGATGGCACCGGCTTTAGCTTCCTCCAGCATGTCAAACACAGTATCAAAGGATTCCTTTTCAAACCACCCCGGATGTCTTAATTCTACAAAAA
>JAYVXP010000087.1:0-6652 GCA_043785125.1 Bacteroidia bacterium | reverse complement strand
CAGCCCACGAATGGCTGCGGAGCCATCACAAGACAGATGTCTACGGTTATGTTTCACTAAAGTATAAAATTACCAATTGGCTTAGTGCAGCGGTGCGTACACAAATTACAAGTTGGGATGTTACCCGGACAGAGAAATTTCCTTTCTCTGCCTCCGCCTATGGCCGCGATCAGAAGTCGGGTGATTATCGTGAAGACAAGCGCACCCTGTTTGAAAATAACACAGATATTTTGCTGAACATAAATAAGAACATTACACCTGATTTTAATAT
The DNA here is from genome assembly GCA_043785125.1 of Bacteroidia bacterium. Lineage (GTDB taxonomy): Bacteria > Bacteroidota > Bacteroidia > Cytophagales > Cyclobacteriaceae > ELB16-189. Next base: position 6,381 of record JAYVXP010000087.1, on the reverse strand, counting down.
ATCCGGTTTGTTGGGCGGCAATCTGCGGACCTATTCATACAATTCCAGTTATGTTACCACTGATTATTTGAATGTTCCAAACGTTTACAACTTTGGAAATTCCAAAAATCCGGTGAAAGCGTATAACTATACTGCACCCATGCAGGTTGGAAGTGGTTACTACTCGTTTGACTTTTCGTACAAGCATTATCTTACTTTATCAACCACGGGCCGCGTCGATAAATTTTCCAATTTACCCAGCGGATACAATGTGGGGTTCTACCCCTCTGTTGGCCTCAGCACGGTGGTGAGCGATTATATCAAATTCCCGGAAGTAATTTCCTTTTTCAAATTGCGGGGATCGTATGCTAATGTAAAGAACACGAACACTTCCTCTACCATCGGTCCCGCATGGCAGGCCAGTGGTTATGGAAACCCGCTTAGCTACGGCGATGTTTATACTTCTGCCTATGATGGACCGAATTACAACAGTAACACGTACAACATAGCCCGGCCTTATAACAATCAACCAGCAGCCTATTACACCACACAGCTGGCGAATTCGAAAATCAAAACGAATTCCAATGCGACAACAGAATTTGGTGCGGCCATGAAATTTCTAGACAATCGGATTGGTTTTGATGTAACGTATTTCGACGCTGTAAGGGGTCCGAATATTATTAAATCACAATGGTCAGAAGCCTCCGGATTTAGCGGTGGAACCATCAACGGTGTCAAAACCGAAAAGAAGGGATGGGAGGTTTCAATAAGCGGAACACCGGTGAAAACAGCCAGTGGTTTTACGTGGAATGTTTTGGCTAATTGGTCAACCTATGTTGAACGATACCGGGAATTTTATAATGGCTTGAATTCAGTAAACGGAGGTTATATCGGAGCGGATTCACGGGTTACCTACAAAATCGGCGATCGCGTAGATGGAAATTACGGATATAAGTTTTACCGTGATCATCAGGGAGAGGTCATCCACAAGAGCAATGGGGATATTTACAAAGACAACCTGGTAGCGCAAAAGTTAGGTAACTATAACCCGGATTGGGTTTGGTCTGTGCTGAACACAGTGGGTTATAAAAACTTCTCGCTTAACTTTCAGTTTGATGGTCGGGTTGGTGGCGTGGGCCAGGATTATGTTTATAAAAAACTTTTGCAAGGGGGCCGTGAAATGTCTACGGTGGAAGGGGCCTATGGCGTGGCCAGGCTAGCTGAATTCAATGCCAATCCCAATAACAATCCCAACCAGGCACCATTGCCTACTTTTGTGGGTCAAGGTTCGGCCTTAGCAACGGATTCTCCCACGCCAACCGTTGATCCGGTGACTGGACAAATTACCAACCTCGATGCTTTGCATTTGGTACCGAATACGACTGCCTATACTTTGCAGGATTACATTGGCACGGAAACTAAATTTGATGAACGTGTCTTGATAAGCAAAACGTTTGCTAAGCTCAGACAAGTTACAATCACCTACACCATACCGGCAAGTCTGCTGCAACGCACGCGTATCCATGCTGCCAGTATCTCCTTTGTAGGACGTAATCTTCTCTATTTTGCGAAGCGGAAAGATATCGACTGGGATTCTTTTATCGGCACCTATACCTCTGCTCAGGATCTAAGATCGCCTACACTGAGGCGGTATGGTGTCAATATCAACTTAACTTTTTAATGGAAATGACTATGAAATCACATACAAAAATATTGTCCGCTGTTTTAGCGATGGTTATCCTGAGCAGTTGCCAGGACTTTAACCAGTTGGTTAAAAACCCCAATTTACCCACTGCTGTTCCGCCTTCACTGATTTTAACCGGTGCCCTCGAGCATCTGAACAATGAGAATGCATGGAGTGGCAAGCAGGGATCGCAAAGTGCTGCTCAATTTTATGTGAGCACCTATGACTATTATGGAACTAACAATTATGATCAGTCACCCTTCATCAAGACGACCGACAACTTCGAATATGCCGGCGTATTGCAAAACCTTGTGCAAATGGACATTGAAGCGAAAAAAGCGGGTAAGCCTGACTTGAATCCTTATGGTGCGCTGGGCAAATTTCTAAGAGCGTACTATTATAATTTAATGTCCCAAAAATTGGGTGACCTTCCTTTGTCTTCGGCACTGCAAGCGGGGGCGAATACCGCTCCAAAATATGATTCGCAGAAGGATGTGTATATTCAGATCTTAGTTTGGCTGGACCAAGCCAATACGGATTTGACACAATTGATTGCGGCCAATGACGCAACCATGACGGGCGATATTTTTTTAGGAAACGACCTTAAAAAATGGCAGAAAGTTGTTAATTCATTCACTTTGCGTGTGCTGATTAGCCTGAGCAATAAAGAGAGCGATACGGATTTGAACATCAAACAAAAGTTTGCGGCCATCACGGGTGACGCTGCAAAGTATCCTGTGCTTTCGGGTTTGAGTGATAATCTTCAGTACACTTTCAATGCTGCATACAATCCGTATCCTAAAAACCCAACCAGTCTGGGACGAGACGGTACCCGTGAGAATGTTGGATCGGCTTTCCTTGATCTCACTTCTTCGTTAAATGACCCAAGAACATTTATAGCTGGCACACCAGCGCCGGCAAAACTTCTGGCCGGGAAATTGTTCACCGATTACACCGCTTACGTAGGGGCACCGGCGGGATTGAGCATGAGTGATTTGGGTGTCAACGCCCAGGGTGGGGAATATTCTTACATCAATGCACTTCGCTATTCCTTCGACTTTGCCGGTTCAAAAGCGGAGCCTGCTATCATTATTGGATACCCTGAATTGTGCTTCAATATGGCCGAGGGGATCAACCGCGGTTGGGCAACAGGTAATGCTTCAACATGGTACAACAATGGAATAACCGCTTCTATGAATTTCCTGGGTATTACAGAAGGGAGTTCCATAACTGTTGGAAACCTGACTGGCACCACGACGTATGGTTCAGTTGACAACATTTCTATTGCAGCCTACCTGGCGCAAGCTACAGTACAATATCTGCCCGGAGCAACGGGATTGACACAGATACTCAATCAAAAGTATATCGCCTTCTGGCAGAACTCGAATTGGGAAGCTTTTTTTAACCAACGGAGAACGGGCGTTCCAATATTCTCAGCAGGCCCTGGAAGCGGCAATGCAAATAAGATAGCCAAAAGATGGCAATATCCGCGTGCGGAAGCAGATGCGAATACGGCCAACTACAACGCCGCAATACAAAGTCAATTTAGCGGGGTTGATGATTTGAACGGCGTATTGTGGATCAATCAATAAAGTTTTTTGGGGTTAGTGTGCAGTCCGGGGCTTCGGCCTCGGATTGTTTTTTTTTGATCATTTAAGGGGGTGTTTTTATTCATCAATCTACCTTTGGAATTTGAATTTCCTATATTCACCCGGTGATAAATTCTGGCTCATGAACTATTCGGCGTGTTATTTTGGATTCGTTGTCCTTGCTTTTGTATCCTGTTCTACTCCACACGGGGAGGAAGTCAGGACAAGATGGATTGCGACCGCGCCGGCGGGAGAACAGTATACGCACATCCGCCGGGATGGAGCAACGATCATCCCCAATGGCCGGTTCCTTACTCCCTATGGAAAACAAGTTACCGTGGCGCCGCATCCTTTTGGACTTACATTAAGCCCTGATGGAAAGACCATCATCACCGCGAATTCGGGCGTTGGTCCTTTTTCAATTTCGATTATCAGAAACTATAACCAGGAGGAGCCCGAGATCAAGCAAATTCCCGAAGACTTGAACCCTGAAAAAGGATTATTGGAAGCCGTCTTCATGGGCATGGCCGTATCGCCGGACAATAGGAAAATTTACGTAGCCGGTGGACAACAAAACAAGATCTATGTTTTTGATTTGAATACCAGAAGAAAATTGAATGAGATCAACTGCAATCAATCTTTTGATGATACAGACTATCGCGATGGGTATATCGGTGACATGGTGATGAATCAGGACGGATCGCGATTGTATGCTGTCGATCAAATTGGTTTTCGGATGCTGGTGATTGACACCAAAATAAATAAAGTCATCCACAATGTCAGGACTGGTCGCTATCCGTTTGGCATCGCATTGTCACCGGATGAAAAGACGGTTTATGTTGCAAATGTGGGAATGTTTGAATACAGCTACGTTAAGACATTGGACAAAAAACGACTGAAGGAAACTGCATTGAGATTCCCCGCCTTTGCTTATGGGTCAAAGGAAATGAAGGAAGGGATAAAGAATGATACGCTTGAAGTGAATGGTTTGGGTGACCCCAATGTGCCGGAGTCTTTTTCGGTTTGGAGTGTGGATGTAGGCAGAGACCAACCAAAGGTCATTGCAAAAGTGAAGACGGGGCTTTTGGTTGGCGAAGTAGTGGAAGGAATCGCTGCGGTGGGTGGCTCCAGTCCCAACTCCATGGTGGCTACGGAAAAATTTGTTTATATCAGCAATGGCAACAACGACAATGTTTCCGTCTTGGATGTGAAAAAAAATGAAGTCGTAGCCAACATTGAATTAAAGATTGACAAGCGGGTCGGAAATCTAAAAGGCCTTATTCCCTTTGGTCTGGCGATTTCACCCGATCAGAAAAAACTGTTTGTCGCGGAGGCCGGTATAAATGCCGTGGGCGTGATTGATGTTGAATCGCGAAAGGTCCTGGGACATATTCCGGTCGGGTGGTTTCCTTCCAAACTCAAGGTGACGCCGGACGGGAAACAACTGATCGTCTCCAACGCAAAAGGATATGGGAGCGGACCGAACGGGGGTAAGAATTTTAACCCACCAATGAATCATCCTTATGCTAGTTACATCGGTGTATTGATGTTGGGCACGGTCTCTGTAATTGATTTACCCGGTGATGAGGTGTTGAAGTCGCTGACAGAAAAGGTAATTGCGAACAATTTTAACTTTATGCAGACAAGTACAAAGGATATGGAGAATCCCATCCCCGTTTTTCCAAAAGCGAAAGAATCACCAATCCGTTACATCGTTTTTATTTCCAAGGAAAACAGGACATACGATGAGATTTTTGGACAACTAAAAAATGGCGATGGCGATTCGACACTCGCGCGGTATGGACGTGATGTCTCTTTTGCAAATGAAAAGGGACAATCGAAGATTAACCGTGCCACCGTGATGCCCAACCATCTGGCGTTGGCGGAACGCTTTACCATCAGCGACAATTTTTATGTTGATTCAGATGTTTCTGCCGATGGCCATGTGTGGTTGACCAACACCTATCCGCATCAATGGATGGAGACCCACCATCCGGCTTCTTATGGAGGTCAACGTGCACAGCGGGAAGATTCAAAGGCCCCAGGCAAGTTTGGCGTGACGGGAGCAGCCGGCGCCATTTTTCCGGAAAGTTACAACCAGGCCGGTTCGATGTGGGAGCATTTATACCGCAATGGAAAAGAGTTTTATAATTTTGGTTTTGGCGTCGAGTTTGATGCCGGGAGTTTTGCTGACTCCACTTTCAAATATGGCGGGGTCAGGTATTTGGTGAATTATCCTGTGCCGGGTCCGTTGTATGACCGCACATCCAGAATGTTTCCGACCTTCAATATGGCCATTCCGGATCAGTTCCGTGCCGATGTTTTTATCCGGGAGATCAATGAGAAATACCTGGATCAACAAAAGGAACTCCCTTCCATGCTCACGCTGCAATTACTGAACGATCACGGAGCCGGGGAACGGCTTCATGCTGGCTTTGGGTTTCACGAAAGTTATATGGCCGACAATGACCTTGCGCTGGGAAGGGTCATCGAATTTCTGAGTCACACGCCCTATTGGAAGAACATGATGGTGGTCGTGACGGAAGACGATGCCCAAGGTGGTCGGGATCATGTTGATGCCCACCGCAGTATTCTGATGGTGATTTCACCTTATGCTAAAAGGAATTTAAATAGTCATCGGCATTACAGCTTTGGTAGTATTTTCAAAACCTTCTGGAATGTGTTGGGTATTCCATATTTAAATCAGTATGATTTTGGTGTGAGTGATATGGGCGATTGTTTCACCGCACAACCGGACTTCCGGCCCTACAAGGCAGTTCCCGTAGACCAGCGTATTTTTGATCCGCAAAAAGCGCTGAGTCCCCTGGATGAGAAATTTGACTGGGAAGCTTTCCGTGAATCCCCCGAGCTGGACGACCCCAAGGACATGAAGCACGACATGGCGGAAAAGAAGGACTAATTAAGAGAGATCAGCTATCAGGGACTTAGTTTTGATTTCAGAATAACAATGTCCTGGAGTTGATCGTCTGGTCTAATTTGATGATCTGCACCATAGCCACCCCATTGGCTGTTGGCTATGTAGTAATATGTATTACCCACCAGCACCCCCATGGTAGGTTCATTGAAGGCCGGGTGTTTTCTATCTAATGTTTCAAAGCGTGTGATTTG